>CAXEIX010000055.1:0-6049 GCA_963996605.1 uncultured Candidatus Poseidoniales archaeon
CACTGCCAGGCTTATTCCACGGACGCCACTGCTGCTGGGAAGACAGAGCCAAGTGACTGCGGCTGCGGTTTCCATTGGGTCGATTAGGCGTTGGATTGGGACGCTCCCCATCCACGAGTCCTGGACGTCATCCACCGACTTGCCGGTTCTCTGCGAAATCGACTCGGCCAGTGATCCAAGCCTGTCCGTGTCCGTGAACCCGGGAAGGATGTTGTTGATGGTGATGCAGGGGGGAAGCTCCCTCGAGAGCGACTTGGCCCACGATGCCATTGCTCCCCTCAGCGTGTTCGAGAGTCCGATGTTGTCTATTGGCTCCCTTACCGACGTTGAGATTATGTTCACTATCCGGCCGGTTCCCTCGGATTCCATCTTCGGGACTAGTGCCTTGGTGATTGTGTGCGATGCATGCAGGTGCCTCCTGAAGGGCCCTTCGAAGTCATCCAGATCGTTTTCTAGGAGCGGCCCGCCGGGAGGTCCTCCTGAGTTATTCACTAGGATGTGCACTGCACCCAAACCAGAAACCACCCCTTTGACCGAATCTATGTCTTCCAGATCCAACTCGATTGCCCTGTGACCTTCACCGTGCATCTCGTCAATCAGAGAATCTAGGTCAGCAACCGTTCTAGCGCATGCTATGACATTGGCTCCCGCCCTTGCCAGCATTAGCGCACATGAACGACCTATTCCCTTCGATGAGCCGCATACTAGGGCGGTCCTACCTTCCAGTACTCCCTCTGCGAAAGGAAAATCTGCACCTGTAAGACCCGTCCCCATCAAATCACCTAGTCCGAGTAGTGCGCATAAGTCTGGTCCCTAAGTTTCTGTCGGACGACTTCGAGCACTTCTTCCGGGGCATTTCGGAAGGTCGGGTGCTCCCCTTTTCCCTGTGGTCTCCTGATTTCGGACCATCTGCCTTCCTCGTAGGCCATCAAAGCCTCCTTCATTAGCTCCCCTGCGAGTACGAGGGTTTGGTAGCACAGGTCTTCGTAAGTCGCACCCCTCTTCACCCGAACCTCCCTCCTCATCAGGAGTTCTCCCGTATCGATGCCATTGTCGCAGAAGTGGGTGGATGAGCCGATTGGTATATCGTGGTAGACGGACCACGCTGGAGAAGCAGAACCACGGCATTCCGGGAGAAGCCCCGGATGGGAGTTAACCACTCCCTCGGAAGGGAAATCGAGAATCTCTCCTCGGATGATTCGAGTCCCTCCGAAGACGATTAGGTCCAGGTCCATCCCTTCCAAGTGGGGCATGACCTCGGGTGACTTGTGAATTGGTACGGAGATGACCCTTATCCCATGTTCTGTGGCCTGCTCCTGGATGGGGGGCGCAATCGGATTCCCCTCGATCCTCTTCAGGAACTTCTCCCTCTCCTCATCTGCGATCGCCGAGTCCTCCTCGATAATCAGTTCCGGGACGAATCCCTCTGAGAGTATCTGCATGAGCATCTCCCTGCCGTAGGGGTGCTCCTTCAGAAGTAGGTAAGCGAACTTTGGTTTACTCATGTTACTGAACTTCGGAGGGGCCATTGATACCCTTCATTTTCGGTCAAATACCCTCAAATCCGCCCTCTGAAGCAATTTATCGCCTCCCCAACCTTCAAAATGGGGTCTTGGCTCGCCGGCACGCTATGTCAATGGTATACAACAGCAAGATGAAGGAAGCAATAAAGGCTGGCGGGTGCAACACCGCTGGAGACGCCGCAGGCGCTCTAAACGCAGCAGTAGAGGCTGCAGTTGCATCAGCAGTGGCTCGATGCGGCTCTAATGGCCGCAAGACGATCCGCGCTCACGACGTCGGAAGCGGAAGCTCCGATTCCGGTATGGTCGTAGCTAGCAGGGTCAAGGAGGCCTTCAAGGCACACGGCTGCAACACTGGTGGAGACGCAATGGGCGCAATGAACGCTCTAGCAGAGTCCGCTGTGTCCGACGCAGTGTCAAGAGCCCAGGCAAACGGCCGAAAGACCGTTCGCGCAAGCGACTTCTGAAGTTCTTAGGACTCAGAGGCAGATCGGCACTGGCCGAACATAACCCCTGACGGGTGCTCCGTGAGACCACGGAGCTCCCGACAGGGGCCCAAAAACATCTCCAACTCACATAACTTCCCGTTCGAGTTTCGACATCCTCGCCTCGATGGTTTCACAAGGGAAAGTAACTGCCAATTGATATGGCAAGTGAAGAAGAGGAGAAGAAGGCCACATCTGGAATTCAGGATACTAAGGTCCCGGAGAGGGTTGTCGACGGCCTCCCTACTATGTACTGCTTCGAGACCTGTCCCTTCTGCTTCAAGGTCAAGGCCCTACTTGGCTCACGAGGGATGGAGTATTCGAAGGTCGAGGTCGACCCCACCTTCAAGACGCAACTCAAGTGGTCCGAATGGGGAAAGGTCCCAGTTTTCATCGACTCGGACGGGACGCAGGTGAACGACTCCAACCACATCCTCCACTACATAGACTCCAATGGGCCAGGCTCATTCCCACGTATGGGGGATGACCCTGAGCAGGATAGGTGGATGGATTTCTCCAACAGCGTACTGGGGAAGTCCATAGTAGCTGTAATTTACACTTCTTACAGGACCTCAGTACAAGCACTCGACTACGTCACCAGGGTTGACAAGTTCTCCTTCGGAAGCCGCCTGATAAACAAGTGGCTGGGCGGCCTAATCATGCGAATGGTGGGAAAGAGTAGGGCCAAGATGTTCGACCTACCTCCGCGAGAGAACCTCCAACACCAACTGGACATCATGTCAGAGGGCATCCAGGGGGACTTCTTTGGGAACGAAGAGCCGAACGGTGCCGACTTCGCCAACTTCGGAATCCTTAGGTCCATGCAGGGCCTCAATGGGTTCGACATCGTCGAGAGCCACAATGTGGTGTCAGGGTGGTATGCCAGGATGCAACAACACTCTGGCGTGTTCTGAAAACAGAAGTGTTGAGTTGAAGGGTTAATAGGGCTCTTTTCCGGGTATCGGCCATGACAATACTACCTGACGAAGATCTGCCCTTCGATGCCACCATGCTCGACCGACTCGCAGAGGTATCCATCCGAGTCGGACTCAACCTACAACCAGAACAGGACCTGATTATCTCCGCACCAGTCGAGGCACTCCCCCTTGTCAGGAGGCTGGCGGCTGAGGCATACAGGAACGGGGCTGGCGTGGTAACGACGCTCCTATCAGACGACCAACTGACACTGGCCCGATTCGAGAACGCATCTGACGAGAGCCTAGACAGGGCTCCGGGTTGGATGTTCGAGGCGATGGGTGCTGCCTTCAATGACAACACGGCCAGACTCGCGATCTCCGCGGCGAACCCCCTGCTGCTGGCAGGCCAGGACCCAGCCAGGGTGGCAAGAGCAGCCAAGGCGACGTCACTCGCAGCGAAGCCGGCGATGGAACCGATAACCAACTTCTCTACGAATTGGAACATCGTCTCATATCCCGGCAGGGCTTGGGCCAAGCAGGTCTTCCCAGACATGAGCGAGGCTGACGCCATCGCATCCCTGGCCAAGGCCATCTTCTCGATATCCAGGATCGATTGCGACGACCCGATATCCGCATGGGAGGATCATCAGTTGACGCTCACAGAGAGGCAAGACTGGCTCAACGAGAAGAACTTCCACTCGCTCCACTACAAGGCCCCAGGGACCGACTTCGTTCTGGGACTGGCCGATGGGCATGAGTGGAAGGGTGGGGCGAGCACTTCCTTGAACGGGATTTCCTGCACCCCAAACATCCCGACAGAGGAGGTCTTCACGACACCTCACTCCGAGAGGGCAGAGGGCACCGTCAGGGCATCCAAGCCACTGGTTCACATGGGGACTCTGATAGACGGTATAGAGGTTCGATTCGAGGGGGGGAAGATAGTAGAGGCGAGTGCCGAGATCGGGGAGGCTGTTTTCCTGGAGCTGTTAGACACGGACGAGGGCGCGAGCAGGCTCGGAGAGGTCGCTCTGGTGCCGCACTCATCCCCTATCAGCGAATCCGGCCTGCTTTTCTACAACACCCTCTACGATGAGAACGCTTCCTGCCACATTGCGCTCGGGCAATGCTACTCCAAGTGCTTCAAGGGCGATATCGGGAAAGACAAGGACGCGGTGGCCGAAGCAGGGGGAAACTCATCTAACATCCACGTAGACTGGATGATAGGATCTGCCGAGCTTGACATAGACGGAATCTCAGAGGACGGTCAGAGGATACCTGTGATGCGCAGTGGGGAATGGGCCTTCGACTGAAGGCAGGAACTCCACACTACTTTATGCAGGCATCAATGTGGCTCGATAGAAGTCAATGTGGCGGATGCGCGAGAGGATCGATGATGTGGGTTGGACCTTCAGGGTCATGCTCAATGAATTTCTAAGATTCAATATTGTCGGGGTCTTCAACTCCGCCTTCGCATTGGTGCTTTACGAGACTCTCTATTGGGTTGAAATTTGGCCAAACCACACGGCAGTGGTAGCTTGGGCGGTTTCATGCGCGATAGGAAATGTAGAAGCCCACTACATGCATTACAGGTTCACGTTCCACTCGGCATTCCCCTATATCTGGAGTATGAACAGGGCCTTCTGGACATATTCGGGACAACTTGTGGTCACAACATCATTCCATTATCTGATGGTCGAGGTTTTCCTCTTGCACCACACGCTAGCATGGTTCGTGAACACCTGCGTTTTTGGATACATCAACTTCCTATTGATCAGGTGGATTGCCTTCCCTCCGGAGTATGATGAGGAGCCCGTGCATCCAACGTGATTGACTACGGGCAATAAGAATCTTCATGGGGCGTGTTTTGAAGGGATAATCAATGACAGAGTACACACTCCAACAGAAACTGATTGCTGAATTCATTGGGACATTATTCCTGACCTATACGATCTGTCTAACCGCGGTTTGGGGCTCATCGGGCGATTTCCACCCTGGATTCGCGATAGCCGCGATCCTAATGGCCATGATTTACAGTTTGGGATATATCTCGGGTGCCCACTTCAATCCAGCGGTAACTATAGGCGTCTGGATTCGAGGATCCTGCGAGAAAGCAGAAGTTCTACCGTACATTGCATCCCAATCAATTGCTGGCGTATTTGGGGCACTTTTGTCCGGTTATACCTACACCGGGGAGCATTCCCGCGGCTCTCTCGAAACGGCCTCGTTACTCTTGAATAGCGAAATTCATGAAGTACTGCTGGCAGAGTTTCTTTTCACCTTCGCACTGGTTTACGTGATCCTAAATGTCGCGACCTCTGAAGCAACATCTGGAAACCAATACTACGGCGTTACAATCGCATCAGTGGTGTTCGCGGGAGCCATTTCAGTAGGGGATGTTTCCATGGCATCGTTCAACCCGGCTGTCACTATTTCCCTTATCACGGTAGGAAAGTTGAGTATTGCACAGTCGTGGTTGCATTTCACACCACATTTGATTGCGGGAGTCCTAGCGTCTCTGGCGTTCAACAAGACCAATTTGTGATAAACGAACACTCTCGCAGGAAGTCATGCCTAGGCAATCGGCGGTAACTCTTTTTGGCGAGTGGGCCAAACTCGGGAAGGACGAGGGAATGGAGTCTGGACATTCGCCCAGCGTCGAGCAGATGATTGCTTCTGTGATCAACAGGATGCCAGAGAAATTCTCAGCAATAGACGTCGGCTGTGGTAATGGATGGGCCGCTAGGAGGCTAGCCAGGCTGCCAGGTTGCTATCGTAGCTCCGGGGTAGACGGTTCGGAACAGATGGTCAGAAAGGCCAGGTCAATCGACCCAGAAGGGGATTACTTCGTAGGAAATCTCCCGGGATGGGGTCCAGAGGAAAATGTGGACCTGATTCTGAGTATGGAGTTCATCTACTACTTGGATGAGCCACTGCAATTCTTCGGAACCCTGCATGACGATTGGCTCTCCAGTGGGGGATCCGTCGTTTTCGGACTGGATCACTACCTCGAGAACGAGAGTAGCATCTCCTGGCCCGATTCACTCGGAGTGTCCATGGCCACGCTATCTATGGAAGAGTGGCGAGATGGCTTGGAGGGTGCTGGATTCAAGGATGTCGAGACTATACA
>CAXEIX010000056.1:0-5977 GCA_963996605.1 uncultured Candidatus Poseidoniales archaeon
TCAGAGAGACCGTACTCCTCGAGGGCTTCGAGGACCTCGTCGTCGTCGAAAACCGGTTCCCATATGCCATCTGGTCCTGTCAGGTGGCACCAGGGCGAGACGTCCTCGATGGAGAATGGAATCGGGCCGATTGGCGTGGAAATCATCACTACCGTCCTGGGCTCCTCCATGAGGTGCTCGATCACCGAACCCAATGCGGAGGTTCGCCAAGGCGGAGGTGCGCCCTCGATCAACAGGACCCTCTCGGGAGGACCAGTTGTCGAGTCCCACCAGGATCCGGGGACCCGCCACCTAGTCGCCAGAAGCGCTTGGATGTGGAGGATGTGTGGACGATACTCGATTTCGTCGCCAAGCCCCTCGCCCCCTCCCCTGAGTGGGTTCGTGGATGCTATCATCCGAAGCACGGAGTCACCGATGGGACCATCGTCCGGATCGTCCAGCTGCTCCTGCAGCCAGAGGAAAGACTCCCTCAGGTAGGGGGAGGCGTGGCTCCTCTTCTCGGCCAGCTCCCATATGGTCCCATCTCTGATCGCCTCCCGGCATCTTGCCAGTTCTGACTGTGTGACTTCCAGGTTGTGCTTGGCCAGAATGACCGATCTCTCGTCTCTATCCATCTCCCTGACTTCCTGGGGCGTGGTTCCGAAAAGAGCATGCGAGTTGAACGGCCATTCCTGTATGTCGCCCAGCTTCACGGTCCCATCGGGAGTCAGGAGGCGGTCGTCTCTCGCGAATATCGCGTAAGCCGCGCTATCGAACAAGTCCACCCCGAGTGCGATTGCCATCGGAAAAAGCATAGGATGCCCGCAGCCGAAGAAGTGGACTGGCCTATCTGGGGGAAGGTTGGATTTGGAGGCGAGCAGTATCTCGAATAGCTCTTGGTACCTCTGCTGCTCCATTAGAGGCACTATGCCTCCGATCGGGTGCACTGCGAAACCCCGGCCTTCGCTCTCTGCGGACCCCATCATGAGCGATGACTCTGCCCTTAGGTCGGCATGCGTCCCACCTTGTATCGGGCCGTTCAGAAGCATATCTGAGCCAGCCACGGAGAGCGATGGTTCGGCACGGTCCGCAGTCTCCTGGACCGAGTTCTCCAACTGCTCCCTGGTCATATCCGGCCTTCCGAAGACGTCGAGCATCGTCCCTATGTCGACCCCCATGTCCCTCTGGAAAGCCACTATCTCCTCTGGCCCGACCTCTACGTCGCCGTAAACGTAGGACTGGAAGGTCCCGGAGTCCGTCACCACTGCCCCTGGGAAGTCGATTAGCGAGTGTATGCCGTCCGAAAGTGCCGTGGTTCGTAGGTCTTCATGCTTCCAAATGACGTACGAGTTTGTTATCAGAGACTCTATTCCGTATTTCTCCCACATCTCCCGAGGCTCGATCGTCCTCAGATTGGGGTTGATGACGGGAAGTAGCATTGGGGTGGTGATTACCCCGTGCTTGGTGTGAATTCTCCCGATTCTAGCTGCACCGTCCCTGTTTGTGATCTCGAATAGGCCCCAATCCTGTTCCCTGCAGGGTTCGGGATCATTGCGTCCGGCCATGGCCCTTGCAGGGAGTGGATGCCATCAATCCTCGGTAGAGCGTGCCTCTACCCGGAGTGACACTTCGCCGTCCGAAAGTGACAGCGAGACGTCGTCCCCCGTGTTTACTCGGATGGTCGGGTCGTCCCCGAATCCGTGAGCGTAGGGGACGCCCAAGAGGGATGCTGCTGGGAGCGTGAGTGGGCAAACGTCCCTATTCACTATGGCCATGGGGCCGAAGCCGGTGTAGATCAGCCCCATCAGGACGAAGGGTGCGACTGTGGAGCCCGATCCCTTCGGGTAGATCAGGACCGTGTCCTTGATTGGAACGCCGTCGAGAGGGTGCCCTGGTTCCTCGATCACCCCCGTGTCCCTGTTCACGTACCCGAGGTACGTTATTGGCACGTCGGTGACCAAGGCCTTTCCGGAAACCTCCCACTGGGCCTGGCTCGGTATGCCCTTCCCCATTGTCTCGAAAGGAGTGTCCTGATGGGTCTTGGCGGTGTGTATTGGAGTCGCGGAATGACCATCCAGATGAGGCGTGGGGCCATCGGCAAGCGAGTCGTCAAAAGCATGGGCGACGCAATCGATTATGGTCGAGACACTGGTGGGAATTCGGTTCAGTCCGCTGGTCAGGTAGTGCTCCGCCTTGAGGGAGTTGGTCAGGAGGTGGTTGTACTTCGAACGATTGTATGGGGTTACCTCTGGGCAGGTGTCCTTGAGGACGAGGGCTCCTGCCTCCTCGAGCAGGTCTAGAGTACCATCAGCGGAAATCAGGTCGTAGTTGTGGGAACTCATGAACAACCAAAGCCTGTGATCGGGGATGGCCTCGCCCAATTCCATCCTCGCTCTAACTGCTGCTGCTGTTTCCCTGGCCTCCCCGACGCTGGCCTGTGGGCATCCGATTACCACCAGATCGACCCTGCCCCTCGGGGAGAGTTCCCTGTATCTCTGTTCGAGGTCCCCCTCGGTGAACGTCACCTCGCCCTGGTATGATCCCACTTCAGGTGCATCCTGGGTGATCCCATCTGCCCAGAGCATCGGACACCCGTAGTTTGCTGCTGATGCGGTCAATGCCTTCTGCATCTCGAAGCTGGCCCTTGGAAGTCCGACGAACCTAGGCATGGGGCCCCATGGAAGGTCCCAGGTGGGGAGTATCTGCTTGCCGATCCAATCACCGAGGATGCTCCAATCGGTGAGGTTTGACATCTGGGCCTCGACATTGACTAGGATGTTGGGCATCCTGTTCGACTCGATGTGCAGGCCCCATTTTGGAGCCCACCCTGTTAGTGCTGTGGCAAGAGCGGAGAGTCCTGATTCCCTATTCGTGATTAGCGATGTGTAGGAGTTGGAGAAGCAAACTGCATTTGACTCGGCCCAGGACCCTATGCCTTCGGAGCTCTCGATACCACGGTCGTATGGCGTGCATGAGAGGGTCGCCTCTATCCCCAGCTCTGAGTATGCGTGAACTATCTCGAACTGCTGCTCCATGAAGTCAGGGTAGTCGATCCCCATCTCATCCATCTTCTCGTGGTCGCAACCTGCAGAATTCAGGGTAGTGGGGATGGACACAACTCCCTGCTCATCGCCGGAGAGGTCTGAGAGGAATCTCCTGAGCCCGTGCCCCCCGGTAATCACACTGACTCCAGAGACATGGGCATTTCCGACTTGGATGAACTCCGAGGCCCCTGCCGTGGAAGCCAGGTCGACGACGAGCCTAGCCGCCTTCTGCTTGGTTGGGCCCATTGAGCCATCCAGCATCGAACCTAGTTCGGAGGGGATTCGCACAGTGACCGGTCGAAGCGCCGCACCTTGAATGCCACGCTCAAATGTCGGGAAAGTGCACTAGTAAGTGATTTAGTTCCCACAGCCGCAACCAGGAGTGTCGCAAGAATCCTGGACGTCCTTCTGGACCTTTGCCTTCTTCTTGCCACTCATCTTCATGACTGGAACCTTGATCTTCCTCTGACCCTTTAGTGTTCTTCTATTCATGATAATTCCAAAACAAGGACACTCTTGAACATTATCGCCACGATTAGGAAGCTGGAGCGCCCTTCTGCATGGTCAAAACGCCGAGCCTTGAATGCCACACTGAAATCTCGACTAGAGTCCCATTCAGCAGCAGCCTGCTTCTCGAATGGGAGCAGGTACGAAGGATACTCGGTCTACGTCATTTGTGCTCCTCAATCTCGATACGATGTCCCTCAACGAGCTAACTTGCCCTCTGATTTGCAGAGTGTCTACACAAGTATGGCTCTCCGTCAGGCAGTTGTGGTGGAATGAGGACACTTCGACAGAATTGGAGTGTCGGATGTCCAGGATCTTTGATTCCACCCCATGTTGGTAGAAAATCACCATAACCCCCTCTGTTTCAGAATCATCTTCCATATTGCTGAGATCTCCACGGCTGATATCTGCGAAGTGAAAACTAGCGTCTCTAAGGAACATGCTCCTGTTTTTGTATCCTGTTTCCTCGACCATTGAATCTAGAGAATCTAGGAATTCATTGTCTCCACTGAATGAAATTATCCTGCTCATGGTTCTCGTATGCACAAGGAATTAATAACATTTCTTAAATATGTAATAATTTCCGGCCAGTCTCATGTCCGATGCGAGTCTACCGACTGAATTGATTGCACTAACACTGGTATTAGCCCTGATTGGAGGTTTGGCCCCAATATTAAGTGGAATGAAGGCGAATAAGGACAGTCTACGAAAAATCACAGGTGTGGCTTCCGGGATTCTATTGGCGTCTGCAGTACTCGTAGTCATTCCAGAGGGTTTCGATTTGGCTTCTGGGGGTCATGAAGAGCATGGTCACGAGGAACACGTCGACGAGGGGGCTTTGGCTGGTGCTACGGCCCTGGTAATACTCGAATTGGAACATGGTGATATCTCGGCTTCCGAGGCGATCGAAGAGATAGAGGATCTTCTCGGGGGTCATGAAGAGCATGCTGATGATGACCATGACGAGGATGCCCATGAGGGAGAAGATGAGGCGTCACTATCCGAAAGCATTGAGCACGTCATCGAAGAAGTAGAGTCTGGAGAGATAAACGCCTCGACTGGAATCGAGGAGATCGAGGAAATTGTTACCTCGCATGCTCACGAAGAGGGGCATGGGGCTGAGGAGGAGGAAGCTCTGGAGAATCTGGCAATTGGATTGGCAGTACTAGCTGGCTTCGTCCTTATGCTAGTTCTCGAGGGCTCCGGGATAGGTCATGCAGTTCACGAGGAGCACCACGACCACGAGGACGAGCATGGTCACCAGCACATCCATCATGGTGCTGCTCCCTTTTTACTGGTTCTGGGACTCTCGCTGCACTCTGCTGCAGATGGCCTCGCGATAGGCTCTGCTGCAGCCGGGTCCTCAGAAGCAGTCACTGCTGCAGTGGCACTGGCAGTACTAATCCACAAGGTCCCGGCAGCATTCAGCCTAGGGGTTTTCTCGATGCACGAGAGGGAAGAACGGAATGACTCCATCAGGGACGTCGCCTTGTTCTCAATCGCAACTCCGCTGATGATCATTGTTTCGTTCTATGCACTCGAGGGGATGGACGAACATTTCATCGCCCTAGCTATGCTTTTCTCTGCTGGCACTTTCCTGTATGTAGCAGCGGTTGACACCCTGCCCGACATTCACAACCCGGAAACAGGTCGAGAAGCCATGATCAATGTCCTAATTGGAGTGATTATCATGGTCGTAATACTATTCGGAGCCGATGCTGCGGGCCTAGTAGAACATGGGCACTAATTGGAAATGTCCTGCCGTCGTCTCTCCGTTGAGGAAGATGGTTGTTTCTGAGGGGCACTCACTACCGATGATGAAATAAGTCGGATTGCCCCTCAGAATTCCATGAAGCCATTCCTGGAGCACCTGAATATGACATCCACAGATGTGGATGAGACCGTCCGATTCCTCCTGACAGCGATGCCTGAGTTCAGCATTCGAGGGGAGGGCGGGGGAGAGGGCAGCCCGGCACAGCGCTGGGTCCATGTCGGCACCGAGGACTCCTACCTATGCATCGAGAGCCGAGGTGCTACCGAGAAGGGGCCGCACAAGCCGTATTTTCACCCCGGGATGAATCACATGGGATTCGTGGTGAGCGATGGGGAGGAGCTGGCGAAGCGAATGCTGGAAGCCGGATACAGGCAGGGTGCGACCTATCTCGAACACCCACACAGGCATCGTTACTATTTCTTCGATCACGATGGGAACGAGTACGAGTTCGTTCAGTACTTCAGTGAAGACCCGATAGAGAGGAACGAGTACTGAGGGGAACTGTTGACCGGGTGGGTTGTGGGCTTTCATTAAGGCCATTCTAGGAATATGGGGTTCTTCGGCATTGCTAAACCTTAGCCGCACCACAATCGCTGAGGTACGCATGCAGTCGTTCAGCATCACGCCAGGAAGGCCGAGAAGCTCATGACGCTGATGGCAATCCCAGCGTACG
>CAXEIX010000057.1:0-5962 GCA_963996605.1 uncultured Candidatus Poseidoniales archaeon
CATAGGAAGTAGCAACCAGGGGGTCTATCGGCTCGTTCACGAACAGCAGCTGCGGGGGCATGCTGTAGACTAGGAATAGCTCCGAGTCATCGACCTCGTCCAGGCCGTCGCACAGGTCATCGCCATCAGCATCCTCTGGGTACGATAACGGGTCCAGGACCCCAGTCAGGCAGGCGCTCTCGCTTTCGTCCACCCATCCGTCGTTGTCATCATCCGGATCCGTCTCGTCCGGGTCCCCGTCCCCATCGGAGTCCAGGAGCGATGCGGAGATGCTAATCGTGAAGCTGTCGTTGTACTGTCCGTTGCTTGCCTGGATGGTGAAGTTGGTGGCATTGAAGGTCACGTTGGTCACGCCATGTATCCTTCCAGTAGCGTTGTTGAATGAGAGTCCGGATGGTAGTAGGGGGGATATCTCCCAGTCGAGAACGTCCCCGCCGAGCACTATCGGGCTCCTACTTAGGGCGGTCACGTTGGTCGTCAGTAGCTCTTCCGTGTATGGGTAGGCAAGGAAGATCGGCGAGTCTTCGAAGAGGTCGTTGGAGTCGCACACCCCATCCCCGTCGCCATCCGCGGGGAAGTCGTCATCATCCAGTGGGTTCGTAGCGCACGCGGTCTCGTTGGAATCGGACCAGCCGTCGTTGTCGTCATCGCTGTCCGTGATGTCGGGTTCGCCATCGCCATCGGTATCTAGATACGAGGATGAGATATTGAGGTTGAAGGATGCTGAGAATGCGCTGTTGTTGGCCCAAATGGTGAACGCGGTCGTGTTGAATACCTCCGTGGGAGTCCCCGAGATAGCTCCGGAGGTGCCGTCCAGAAGGATCCCTTCCGGCATCGAAACGTTGGACTCCCAGCTCGTGATAGACCCTCCCGAGGTGATCGGAACGAGGTCGACCACGGAGATGTTCACGATCAGGTCCAGGCTAGTGGCAGAATATGCGAACGCTATCGCTCTGTCATCGGAGTCATCCAGGGCATCGCAAAGCCCGTCGCCGTCCAAGTCGGAAGGGGCGCTGGTTGCGTTCAACGGATCCGTACCGCAGTCCAACTCTGCGGTGTCGTTCCAACCATCGTCGTCGTCGTCATTGTCGAACAGGTCCGCTACAGAATCGCCATCGGTGTCGACGAGAACCGTGATTGAGATGGTCACCGAGCTCGTCTGCGCTCCTGAGGCGTTCGCCCAGATCGTGTAGTTTGTCTGGTTCTGTATTCCACTTGGAGTGCCCCAAATCGACCCGTTGTCCTCTCCGAAGATCAACCCGTTGGGCAGGTCGGGGGAGATGTCCCAGCTCTCGGGCGTGGAGCCCGAGGTCTGCCCAGCGATCGTTTGCATCTCCACTCCTTCTGTGAGCAATAGGGAATCCGTGGGGAAGGTGAGGAATATCCCATTCCCGACGATCCAGATTACCACCTCCGTGCTGGCACTCCCTCCCGAGTTGTTCGCCCAGATCGTGTAAGTCGTCTGGTTCGTGACCAGCAGGGGTATGCCCTGGAAGTGGCCGTTCGTTGTGTTGAAGGTGAGCCCGAGTGGGAATGACGTCGAGTTGATCTCGAAGGTCGCGACCGCGCCTCCCAACAGGGTAGGGGATATGTCCACGAGTGCATCCCTTGGGATGATGTAGGTCCCGTTGCCGTAGGATATGTTGGCTATCGGCTCGTTGATGGTGAACTGGAAGTTGACCGGAGTCGTCCCGCCGTCGCTGGTCACTCGCAGCTGGAAGGTCTGCTGCGTCAGGTTGACGCTCGGGGTCCCCCATATCGTCCCATTGCTGCCTCCTAGTAGTAGCCCCGATGGGAGCTCTGGGACGAATGTCCAGTTGATGATGGTCCCGTTCAACTCGTATGGGGAAATCGGCTCTATCTCGGTACCACGTTCGAAGACGAATGCGGTTTGGTTGTAGGTGATAGTCGGCCTCCCATTAAGGATCGAGAATGATACGTTGATCTGGTTGTTGCCCAGTGCCGTGTCGTTCATCCATAGCGTGAATGATGATTCGGACATGTTGGACGTCGCCTCGCCTGAGATCATCCCGGTGTCCGAGTCGATGCTGATGCCTCCCGGCAGGGACGATGACGCCCATGAGTCGAGGTACTCGTCGCAGTAGCCAGTTCCTTGACTGCAGGTTGCGCCCATTGCGCTCAGGCCCATGACCCCCCAGAGTGTGCTTGGCTCGCCCGCCACCAGTGCTGAGCCACCGATGGTGTGCCCCACGGTCTCCATGAAGAACTGGCTGTTGTAGTTGCAATAGCTAGATGGCCTGCCCATGTAGCTCCCGTCCCAGTATAGGGAGCATTGGCTTGAGTAGAAGTTCACCAGCATGTTCCCAAGAGGGTCGAAGGCGACGTCCTCCCAGTCCAGTAGGAAGCTGTTGGCAGGGTTGTTGCTGTATGCGACGAACTCCTCGAAGTCCGGGTTCAGGTTCGAGTCGAGCCTGATTATCCTGTGGTGATTGGCTTGGTAGTTGTCCCTCTGGCCGAGGAAGAGGACTGGCAGGCCCCGATTGTCGATCTCCAGAATGCTGTAGTACTCCGCGTACCTAGACCCACTGGCAGCCAGGCAGACTTCCCGGGAGGCCTCCACGTTCCACTCGGATCCGCTCAGGGAAACCATCACCAGGCTGTCTTGGCATGTCTCGTTGAACAACGTGGACGTGCCGTTCACGCTCAGGTTGCTGATGTCGTTGATCGACCAAATCGCTACGATCAGCTCGCCAGAGGGCGTTATTTCCATCATCGCCGAGTCGTAACCGGCAGAGAATCCCGTCCCGACGTCCATCGCCAGCTCTGTTATTTCCGTGGCACCGACCCATGAGCCCGTGTCGTTTACCCTCGCGACCAGGTAGTGGCGGCTCTCGTTACCAGCCGTGAGATCGCCCAGTTGCGTCTCGCCGTGGGTTTGCATGAGGATGTCGACGCTACCGTCTGCGTGCACCCCCATCCCCTGAAGGGTCCTGTGATAAGTGGAGGACGGGGTGACCGTGGTGGCCCACGAGAACTCTCCAGTGGAGTTGATCCTGATCACGAACGGCCTGTAGTAGTTGTAATTGGTAATTGGTATCTCCATGGTCAGGTTGCCCAGGCTCACGGTCCTCTCGCCGATCGAGCTGGTCGAAACCTGTCCTGCCACAGTCAGCTCCCCATTGCTCTCGTTGTAGCTCATCCTGGTGGAGCCGTAGTTGCCGATGCTGGCCGAGGTCGAGACGTGCCAGCTCGCACTGCTGGAACCATCGATGTAGGCGTCCTGCGACCACCTGGTGCTGCCGTTAGTGTCGAGGGAGAAGAAGTAAGCAGCCTCCCTGCTCGGGAGGTCGTGATCTGTGCCGGGCAGGTCAAGTACGCCGTTGGCCCTCATTCCGGCCACGTACGAGTTCCCGGAACCGTCAACGGACAATGCCCCTGGCGCCCCGTAGCTCGCGTCTATGGGGACCACCCATGCCCACGTCCCGTTGGCCCACCTCTTGGCCACGTAGTGGTCTCCGTTGCCTATGCTCACACTCAACCCGTCTGCTGTCCACGCCGAGGATGTTTGGTAGATGCCGTAGTAGTACAGGTTCCCGCTTGCGTCGTACTCGTGCAGCGTGTATCCCCTGCCATTGTTGGTTGATACGTACTTGTGATCCTGCCACGAGCCGTATCCGGCATGAACAGGCGCCGGTGACCTGATCGTGAATTTGATTGTGACTGGGTATGATGCGCTGCTGCTGTTCGAGTAGATGATGTGGGACGTACCGGTAGTATCGACCGTTGTCGGGGCCCCCGTGATCTCCCCTGTCGTGTTGTTGACCGAGAGCCCATCCGGCAGGGATGGCGCCCAGACCTCGACAAGCTCCTGGCCATCGAAGGTGGGAGTCAGGGTGACCGACTCGCCCTTGGTGGCGATCAGCTCGGCGGTCCCGTAGTCCATAACCGCATATTGCAGGGTGTCGCACACCCCGTCGGCATTGGCGTCCGTCGGTTGGAAGGTGTATGACGGGTCCAGCAGTGAGCCCTTGTAGTGTAGCAGTCCAGATGCGGAGCCAGAGTCGTTCGCATCGATCGACATGATGTACGGGTCGTCCAGCCTGTCGAACCTGAGTGTCAGGCGGGCCCAGTTTAGTGTCTGGGTGGATGTAGACTCGGGCCAGCCATCGCTTAGCCAGACTACCTCGTGGGTCCAAGAGCCAGAGGACTTGTGGGAGAGCATGAGCTCTCCAGTCGTGTGGTTTATCCATGCTATGTGGAGGACGTCCGTCGAGTTGGTCGCTATCTCGACCCCCTCGTTCCTGCCCGTGGAGCCTGCGACCATCTCGGTGCTCCAGGAGGACCCGTCATGCGTTGAGAGCCAGAGGTCGGTCGTGTTGTACATGGCTGCGTAGATCTTCCCGTCATCCGAGTAGTGAAGCTCCGCGGAGTGGTCCTCCGTCGCCGAGTGGGATGCTCCCGACGACCACCCAGTGCTCTGGTTCCTCTCGAGGAGGAGCTCCGGAGTGCTCCAGGAAAGGCTCACGTCGCCAGAAAGTTCGCTGCCCAGGTCTGCGTAGAAGTGGTAGAAGCCTATGACTCCAGAGGAGTTGTTCACCACCAGGGCGTGCAGCCTGCCGTTCGGCCCGAAGGCGATCTGGCCGTGCTGGTTGTTCCCCCCCGTGTCGGGAGCCGACAGGCCGCCCGGCGCACTCGCCTGGAAGGTAGTGCTGCCGTTGAGGTACGATCCCCTGATCGTCCCGCCGCTGGCCGACTCTTCCCACCTCACGACCATGTCACCCTCCAGTGAGATGGCTATGTCCGAGGAGGTGGTCTGGGCGTGACTTATCCCAGTCCCCGACGTTGACATCGAGCCATTGGCTTCGGACAACCTGATGACGCCCCTTTGGTATGCGAGGTAGTTGATTCCGTTCTGGCTCTCGATGTCCCAGTAATTGTAGTCGTCCGAGTCGTAATGCGGATTCTGAGCCCCGAACATCGAGGAGTCATGGCGCTGGAGCCATTGGTAGAGGCCATCGTTGTAGTACGCAGCATAGTACCTCAGCCCGTGCCTCGAGAGCTGGAAGTCATACCCGTACTGGGCTGAGTCTACACCAGAAGGTGCCGTGCCCGAGGAGCCGAAGACCGATTCCCTGATCCAAGCATCCGAGTCCTCGAGCCCGGAGCACTCGCACTGGTAGGTGTCGTTCCAGCCGTTGCCATCGACGTCGACGTCTACCTCGTCGCATATCCCGTCGCCGTCGTAGTCGTTGGGCTCTGAGAGGCCGCTCCACCAGAGCGTGCCGCAGGCCTCCTCCTCGGCGTCCGACCACTTCTCCGCAGTGTCCTCCTCCGCTGTCTTGACGGACGGGTCGTCGTCGTCCGTGTCCACGTTGACCCCCAGCCCGTCCCCATCGTGGTCGAACCAGTCCCTATTGTCGAACGGCAGGTCGTCCTCCGTATCCACGTACCCGTCGTTGTCGTCGTCCGAGTCCCACAGGTCAATCCACCCATCCCCGTCGAAGTCAGGTGGTACCATGTACAGGTTGGTGATCTGCAGGTCACCGCCCATCTCCCCGCTCTCGTCGCCGATGTTGTCGTCGCCGTTGCCGTAGTAGACGCCGAGCCTGCCATCGGCGTCCTCGCCCCAGCACCTTACTGTGCCGTCATCTATGATCGCACAGGAGTAGTAGTAGCCGGAGGAAACTGAGGATGATCTGGTAGTTGGCAGGTCGGCCATCTCCAGGCCTGCTCCCATCTCCGAAGCGCTATCGACGTCATCGGTCGTCCCGATCCCCATCTCCCCATGGACGTTGTCCCCCCAGCATGCTACGCTGAGGTTGTCCAGGAGGACGCAGGTGTGCCCGTACCCGACGCTGATCGATGCTGCGGTCCGCCCGCTGCCGAGTTCGACGTTGGGCAGGTCGTCGCCCATCTCCCCATCCGCGTCACCGGTGTAGCCGGAGGGAGTCCCCAGGCCAGTTCTGCCATCTGCGTTGTATCCCCAGCAGCGGACGCTGCC
>CAXEIX010000058.1:0-5927 GCA_963996605.1 uncultured Candidatus Poseidoniales archaeon
CTCGACATGGTTGTCAACCTGTTCTCGCTAGAGGTTTCTGTTCCTAAGACTCTCGCAGGCCTGCTTCTACCAGGGCCGATACCAGGGCCTCACCAATCTTTGATGGATCACGAGCGATGTGGATTCCCGCAGCTTCGAATGCGGAGAACTTCTCCTCCGCAGTTCCCTTGCCGCCTGAAATGATTGCTCCAGCGTGCCCCATCCGCTTGCCTGGTGGTGCTGTAGCTCCTGCGACGAATCCCACAAGTGGCTTGGAGAAGTTATTCTTGGACCATGCTGCTGCTTCCTCTTCCGCAGTGCCGCCAATCTCCCCAATCATTACCACTGCCGCGGTGTCAGGATCATTCTCGAAGGCTTCCAAGCACTCGATAAATCCGGTTCCATTTACCGGGTCGCCTCCGATTCCAACACAGGTGGTTTGTCCTTCTCCCACACTCATAGTTTGTGCGACTGCCTCGTAAGTTAGGGTCCCCGACTTTGAGATAATTCCAATCCTACCCTTGGCGTGTATTGATCCGGGCATTATCCCTATCTTGCACCCGCCATCGGAGCCAGGCGAGATTATTCCGGGGCAATTTGGTCCGATTAGCCTAACACCGGGTCTTTTTTCCAAGTGGGATATTACCTTGACCATGTCAAGAGTTGGGATTCCCTCGGTGATGCAGACGATTAGCCCACCTCCGTTCAATTCGTGGAATGAGTCAGCAGCCTCGATTATTGCAGGGGCTGCGAATCGCGCTGGAACGTAAATCACACTGGCTACTGCCCCGGTAGTGGAGACTGCTTCTGACATCGTATTGAATACTGGAACAGATCTGCCAGACAGTTCCACGACTTGCCCTCCCTTTCCTGGAGTGACTCCGCCGACTATGTCAGTACCGTATTCGATCATCATCTTCCCATGAAACGTTCCTTGGCTTCCTGTGATTCCCTGTACCAGGACCCTCGTCTCATCATTAATCCAAATACTCATGCCTAGTTCCCCCCGATTGCTTTGACTATTGCCTCGCCAGCATCCCCTAGGGTGCTGACAGTAATCACATCGAGATCTGATTCTTCCAGTACCTTCCTACCTTCGTCGTGATTAGTACCAGAGAACCTGACTACTAGAGGGATATTCAGACCTGTCTCCTCTGAGGCCTCGATGATACTCCGAGCAACCATATCGCATCTGATTATGCCTCCAAAGATATTGACTAGTATCCCCTCCAGACGCGTGTCCTCAAGAATTATCTCGAAAGCGGCGGTGATTGATTCGCTATCTGCGCCCCCTCCAATGTCTAGGAAGTTTGCTGGCTCCCCCCCATACAGCTTGATTACATCCATTGTGGCCATTGCTAGGCCGGCACCATTGACCAAGCAGCCGATGTTTCCTTCTAAGTCAACATATGACAGACCGTGTTCATGAGCCCTTACTTCCACATCTGACTCTTCCGAGCTGTCTCTGAGGCCTTCCCTCCATGGATGCCTGAATGTGGCATTCTCATCGAAGCTGACCTTTGCATCCAAAGCCACCATGAGTCCATTTCCGTCTCTCACAAGGGGGTTAATCTCGATCATAGAGCAGTCCTTCTCAGTGAACAAAGAGGCCAGACTGACCATCATCTCTGTAAATGAGGTGCAGGAGTTTCCCGATAGGCCGAGGGAATCTCCGAGAGAGTTTGCAACCTCCTCACTCAGGCCATCGGATGGGTCGAACCAAACTTTGTGAATGGCTTCAGGAGAAGTCTCGGCAACCTCCTCAATATCCACTCCGCCCTCGGTGGAAGCCATGATCAGGATCGCGTCCTCCTCTCTGTCAACTAGCATTGCAAGATAGTACTCGTGAGCTATGTCGCAACCTGATTCAACGTACAAGTTACTTACGATCTTCCCAGAAGGGCCTGTCTGCTTGGTTACGAGTTTGTGACCCAGGATGTTTGAGGCATAGTTTTCTACTTCCTCCCTGGAGAAGGCAACCTTCACTCCCCCCTGCATCACTAACTCTCCAGAGTCAGGGCAGAACAAATCCCCCTTGCCCCTTCCACCAGCATGAATCTGGCTTTTTACCGCGACAACATCTGAGTTGAGAGAGTCGTAAGCGGATAGTGCTTGTTCGACCGTAGTGCAGTGAACTCCTCGTTGGACAGACACTCCCGACTCTCTGAACATGGCCTTTGCCTGATACTCATGAATGTTCATTGGTCGACCCAGCCGAGGTATGGTCTTGAAAGATGCGGAACTCAATCTTCCGAAGAAGAGTCACGAAGCGATGAAAGGGAGTGAGGTGCTGGGGTGGTCGTGGATGTAATCGTTCTAGCAGGAGGATTCGGGACCAGGCTAAGGCCATGGACCGAGAGCGTTCCGAAACCCCTTCTACCGATTCTGGATAAGTCAATGATTGAGCATGTAGTAGACGTTCTTCCAGAATCCCTGGTCGACAGGGTGCTAATCGCTGCTGGCTATGGTGTCGAGAAGATGCGTTCCCATTTCGCCAACACCCCGCTGCCGTATGAGGTGAGAATTATCGAAGAGACCGAACCCCTCGGGACCGGGGGTGCCATTGCAAACTGCAAGAGTCACCTCTCTGGTGGCACTTTCTGTGTGATTAATGGCGATTTGATCACCAGTTTGAGAGTCGAAGAAATGCTAGATTTCCATAGAAGCAACGGGGGTATTGGAACCATTGCGCTATGGGAGGTAGAGGACCCATCGCGTTTCGGAGTGGCCGACTATCGGGAAGAAAGTGGGAAGATTATGAGATTCCAAGAGAAGCCTCCGATTGAGGAGGCGTACTCAAACCTCATTAATGCGGGAACTTACATCCTAGAGCCTGAGATTTTCAATCTAATGCCGGAGGGTGCCCACAGCATGGAGAGGGATATCTATGAGGATCTGGCTGAAACTGGTGGGCTGAATGGTTTCCCTTACGAGGGCTGGTTCGTGGATGCAGGCACCCCGGGATCCTTCATCGAGGCGACTCAGGTTTGCATAGCCGAGAGCAAATTCGACAGCGGCGCGGTTAATGGGGACTCTTGGTTCGGCGAAGACTCGGAGAGCCTAGGCCTGGTCTCTGGTAGTTCAGTGGGTCATTCGTCCGTCGTAGGGGAGGGAGCAACTGTCACGAACTCCGTAATCCTCGACTATGCTGAGGTAGGAGCTGGGAGTATTCTGGATGAGTGCCTAATAGGTAGAGGAGCAAGGATACCTGAGGGGACGGAAATGAATGGTAAAATTGTGGGTCACGACTCTCACTTAGGATGATTGGCAATGACTGATGAATTCGGAGGAATCCAGTTCTCTGGAAATCTCAGACCATCCCAAGTCGCATCATCAAGCGTAATCAGGAAGGATCTGGAGGGTGGCTCAAAGGAACTCCTAATCGTCGCTCCCCCTGGCTCCGGAAAGACAGTGCTGGGACTATATGTCTGGTCTGACCTAGTCAGGAAGCCAACACTAGTGCTCAGCCCAAACTCGGCAATACAGGCGCAATGGATCGAGAGAGCGAAGGAGCTCTTCCACCTTGATGGGAGGGAGTCTGAGATCGGCACGGACCCGAAGAATCCTGGGATCCTGACTTCGCTAACGTACCAGTCGGTAACCCTGCCCAAGAGGAGAGGGGGGAATCTGGACGAGGCAGCACTGGAGATGTGGCTCTCGAAACTGATGGCTCCCTCCGACTCCGGAGTGATAGAGGCGGATGATATGGAGAGCGCCATGGCATGGATAGACGATCTCGAGGAGAAGAACCCAGAGCATCACGCGGAGACCATGGGCCACTATCGGAAGAAGGCGAGGGATTCCCTGGCCGATCACGGCAATGCGCTATGGGTCCTTCACGAGTCAGCCAGGGAGAATCTGATGAAGCTCGCCGATGTTGGAGTGGGGCTGATCATTCTCGACGAGTGCCATCACCTAATGGATCACTGGGGTAAGGTACTCATCGAGGCGAGGGAATTCCTCGGCAATCCGATCATCCTAGGGCTTACTGCCACCCCTCCAGAGGAGGGTGATGCCCGCTCAATAGGAAGGTATCTGGAACTCTTCGGAGAAGTAGACTACGAGGTCCCAGTACCCGCATTGGTCAGAGATAGCAACCTTTCCCCATATCAGGATCTGGCTTACTTCGTCCGTCCATCCTCTGATGAGTTGAGTTACATTGCGAATGTGGACCAAGACTTCGAATCATTGGTCAAGTCTCTTAGAAGAGGGCCCGATGATGTTAGTGGCAGGGTCCCTCGTCTCGAGGTCTGGCTGGCAAGGGTGCTGGACGAGCTGTCACTGCCGGGCCGTAAGGCCAAGGACTGGAATTCATTCAGGCGAAGCGACCCGTCTCTGGCGGATGCGGCTAGGGGATACCTGGCATCTGGGGGCCTGAGTCTGCCAGATGGGGTCCCAGTTCCATCTCCAGAGCTGGTCGCTGCGGGAAACAGCATGGACACGCTCATCACGCTACTTGATCGATACATCAGGAACGGGCTGATGAGGTCGGAGAGCAAGGAGGACCATGCTCTTGCTGAGGATGCGAAGAAGAATCTCAGGATGCTCGGAATCCAGATCACCAAAGGAGGAGCTAGGGCCTGTGCCTCCCCGGTTGGGAGGGTAATGGCATATGGGTCCGCGAAGTACGATGCGCTCCGAGACATCCTGCAATCGGAGATGCAGGCGCTGGGTCCTGAAATCAGGGCAGTGATAGTCACCGACTTCGAGAAGACGTCGGCCACGGCACTTGTCGAAGGGGTCCTGGACAAAGAGGCGGGCGGCGCGGTCGCAGCATACAGGGCGGTCCTCGGGAGCGAGGCCACTGACAGACTCGATCCCGTGCTAATGACTGGGACGACGGTTCTAGTCGACGACGACCTGTTGGAGAGGATCTTCCCTAGATTCGAGCAATGGGTGGAGTCAAGGAGCCTGGAAATCAAATTCGACTATGTCGAGAATGAGGGTTACTTCGAGATCAGGGGCAAGGGTAAGGACTGGCTGCCTCGCTACTACACGATGATGATCACGGAGATGTTCCAGGAGGGGGTGACGAAATGCCTCGTGGGAACAAGGGGGCTACTGGGAGAGGGATGGGATGCAAGCAGAATCAACGTTCTAGTTGACCTGACCACAGTCACGACCAGCATGAGCATCAATCAACTCAGAGGGAGGTCTTTCAGACTGGACAAGCATTGGCCGGAGAAGGTTGCAAACAACTGGGACATCGTTTGCCTGGCTGACGAGTTCAAGAAGGGTTTCGACGACTACCTGCGATTCAAGAGGAAGCACAAGCAGCTCTACGGGGTCTGTGATGATGGTGCAATAGAGAAGGGAGTAGGCCATGTCCACGCCGCCTTCACCGAGGCTCGTCCGGAGGGAGTCTCCGAGGCGATGGACGTTTTCAACGAGGAGATGCTGATGAGATCCAGGAATCGGGAGCGCACCCGAGACCTATGGGGCATCGGCGAGCCCTTCAGCGCGGTTCCCAGGGAAGCGATAGAGATCAAAGGAAGTGGTTTTGGAGGTGGTTTTCCCCCGACAAACAGGATCGGGATGGCCCAATGGTCCGATGAGTCACTTGTCCTGGCGATTGCGGACGCGGTCTCCTCCTCGCTACAGGCCCTAGGACACATAGGGTTCGACGTCAAGGTTGGAGGCGGCAGCAGAGGCGGAGGCTGGATGAGGACCTACCTGGAGGAGGCATCGGAAGAAGAGTCGGCCCTCTTCGCAGAGGCCATGGAGGAGGTACTCGGACCCCTGGAGAATCCAAGGTACGTCATACAGAGGGAGGTCAAGGTGGTTAGCGAGACGTGGCTAAGCGACTTGCTACCAGAGGTTGTCGGCAAGTACTTCAGGAGGAAGAAGAACGTCCTTTCGATGTTCCATGCAGTCCCCAAGAAGCTGTGTCGAAACATGGAGGATGCGAAGGTCTTCGAGCGGCAGTGGAACTGGAAGGTGAGTCCAGG
>CAXEIX010000059.1:0-5880 GCA_963996605.1 uncultured Candidatus Poseidoniales archaeon
TACTGGTCTCCTACGCCACCGATGGCGCTGGAATCATAGAGGAACTAGCAGGTCTTGGATACGAAGGCGACATATACGGCGCTGATGGTATCGCAGAAGAGGGACTGGCTGCAGGCATGTCCGACACCACTCTGGTGGACGGCATAATCGCAACCAAGCCCGCTGCAGCCGGCACTCCTGGAACGGTAGCCATGGTCTTCGGATCGCTATGCGCTCAGTCGACAGATTGCGCAGGCGGAATCTACACCGCCGAGGCGTTCGACGCAGTGACCATCGTTGCGTTCGCAGCCTTCACCGCACTGGCGACACCCGGCCTAGACGCCGGCTCGGCAGTAATGGGAACAGGCCAGGGATGGAATGGTGCCAGTGGCACCATCAGCTTCCTGACAAATGGTGACGTACCCGCAGCAGGATTCTGCATCGGCGAGTTCAGCACCGCAACTGACGGCACAGTCTCATACGACTGCGCCAGAAGCTGGGACCCAGTCAACGGCATTACGACCGCGTGATTGGAACTACGAAAAGCAGTGCGGCGGGATAACCCCGCCGCACTGCCCCAACAATTATCTCGTCTAATCGATGGGTTCGCTAAAGAGCATGCTTCACGAGGCGCGACAGAAATTTTCAGACCTACCGAGAGGAATCCGTAGGCTGATCATCGCCACAGCAATGTTCCTCGATGCAAACTTCCTGGGCACACTCAATGGATACGGTTCCCTCAATATCCTAGACATGCTTCTGGGCGGCGGCCTTCCAAAAGACATGGTCTGGATCCTCCAAGTCATAGAGTCCATTTCGGCAGGATTCGTAGTGGTGAAGGTCCTCTTCGATGACGCCCCCAAGGGAATGGCGCGTTCGTTAGGGTTGCTCCTATCGCCACTTCTGATGGTAATACTAACATTCTTCACACTCGACATACTGATGCAGGGCCTCGATGTCAGCGGCTCATTCACCCTCGATTCCGTCTCAATCGCGACTGGAACACTCACCTGGTCCTCCACGTACCTGGCTATTGCAATCGGACTGACCTTGACATACAAGGTTCAGAGATACGGAAACTTTGCCCAATCCGAGCTCTTCATGATCGGGATGTATCTCTCTCTGGTCATGATTTGGACCGACCTACTTTTCCCGATGACTAACCTACCGACTTCCAAGGACGGAGTTCTGACTTGGTCCGTCCTCATATTCATCCTCGTCGCAGCCTTCGTGCTGACCGGGTTTGCTGGTATCATCATCGACAGGCTCGTTTACCGCGGCTTCCGAAAGAAGGAGGCAAGCCCACAGGTCATGATGATAGCATCTCTGGGAGTGGCCCTGATCCTCAGAGCCCTCACCTACCTTCGATTCGGAGCCGGGAGACAGCTTTTCGAGCCCGAGGGGGATTGGAGGCTCCCGAGCCTATCATGGGAGATTCCGACAACAAAGATGCGGTTCAATCTGGGCGATAGGTCCCTAGTTGAGGGCAGGTCCTACACATACTACCAATGCGAGCAGACAGGATTCGATGAAGCCACTGGAGAACCCATCCTCTCCAGGATTGTAAGCGATTCATCAAAGCCCGCACTGGAGATCTATGACACCACCGCTGACTGTGTCACCCAGGCCACTACCAACTACGTATACTACAAGGGGGCCGTACCATTCGTCGTTTTCACATCTGTTCTCCTGTTGATAATGCTCCTGAACAAGACCAGGTTGGGCAGGAGGATGAGGGCAGTGGCCGACAACCCGGAGTTGGCGGCAAGCAGTGGCATCAACGTCGAGAGAGTCCACATGACCAGCGCCTTCCTTTCAGCCGGGCTATCGGGGATCGGAGGGGCGGTATTCGCCATGACCCTGAGGTTCAGTGCGGAAACTGCCTTCACCCTGCTCCTCCCCTCATTCGCAATCATTGTCCTTGGAACGATAGGATCCATCCCCGGGGCATTGGTGGGTTCGGTGATAGTCGGATTCATCAGATCACTCTCTGGGCCGGTTACGATCGGTATAGGATATCCCCTCGGGAGACCAGCACTAACCACTCTCGACACTATGATGCCGTACATTTTCCTAATCGCAATCCTCATGATTATGCCCCAGGGCATCGGGGATGCGTATGAGAAGTGGAAGATAGAGAGGCTGAGGAAGAAGGAGGCAGTCGACTCCGATCGCAATATCAAGACAGCAGCTGTACTGGCCATCCTCCCGACTGGAATCCTCGGGATCCACCATTGGTGGAGGGGTCGAGGAAACAAGGCGCAGAACTTCTCGATTGCTGCCTTCGCGGCTTATGCCTTCCACAGATTCAGCGGATTCGTGGGAAAGAACTCGTTCGCAGAAGGCTCATGCTCCGAAGCTTGTGAGGCCAGCGGCTCAGCAGATTCGAATCTGGCAGTCCTGACAGGAAGGAACGACGGCACGCTGCTTGTTGAGGACTCTCCCCATTTCGACATAGAAGTATCGGAAACAGACACCTCGTGGTTTGAAATGATGAGTTTTGAGATAGACTTCGTCAACCTAATCGTCGACTTGGGAGAGGTAATCTGGCCAGCAGCGATAGTCTTACTCTGGCTCTACGCTGCATATGAGGGGTTCAGGATGCTATCAGGCTCGGATGAAACCATCGAGTGGCAAACCCTCCAGAGAGCCCGGGATAATGTCTCTAATTCTATATCAGTGGCAATGATGCAGGCGAGGGGGACATGGACAGAATTGGACATCAGGCACAAGAATGTCGTCGCAGAGGTGTCATCAAAGATCATCCAACGTCTGGAGGGGCTCTACAGCAGGGCCTCAGAGATAGCACGTAAGGCAGTGCGACGGGGAACACCCGCTGCTCTGCTTTCGTCCGCGACCGCTGCCTCCAGCAAACTACTCGGCCCCAAGATCTCCGAGGAGAGGAGAAAGGCCGGGTTATACGGTAGAGAGAGCCCTCTAGGATCATGGGCACTCTTCTTCGTCCTGATGCTCATACTGATCATGTTCCTGGCCTGGCTGCCAATCGCCGAATCCGACGACTTCCGATTCAAGAAGACCCTGCAGGTCTCCAACGTCCTCCTGTCTCTCTCAGTATTCATCCTGATGTCATTCTCCCTCAATCTCCACACTGGATACACGGGGATGGTCAACTTCGGAGTCATCTTCTTCGTCTCGATAGGGGCGATTGCAGTGGGGATCCTGACCGCCCCAGAGAGGCTACATGGCTATGATTGGGGGATCCTCCCAGCAACAATATTCGCAGTGGCACTGGCCGGAGCCATCGGCTGGGCACTCGCCTATCCAACAGCAAGGCTCAGGACGGATTACTTCGCTATCGTCACCATATCCCTGGGGGAGATAGTCAGGGTTCTCCTCGCAGGGGAGCCCCTGCTAAGAGTCGGATCGGTCGGATCGGCAATAGGGATCTCTTCGTATCCCCTCCCATTGGAGAATTGGTGGTTCTGCGGTTCCAGGACCCCTGGGCCCGAAACATCCTGGGCGGGCCCAGATGACTGTAGGGACGACATAGCCCTAGTGGACACTCCAGCGGCGAACATCGGAGACCTCTTCGGCTTGGGTGAACCTGCACCCTACCTGTTCATACTGATGATTCTGTCAGTAGTGGCCGTAGCCGTAGTTTGGAGGCTCCTATCGGTTCTACTTGCCTCTCCATGGGGACGCGTCCTCAAGGCAATCAGGGAGGACGAAGAGGTAGCCCAGCACCATGGTCACGACGTGCTTAGGCACAAGGCTGCAAGCCTGGCCCTAGGATCTTCAATTGCAGCATTGGCTGGCGCATTCTGGGCCTGGAAACTAACCGGATTCGAGCCCACCTTCATGGCACCAGCCCGCTCCACCTTCCTTGTTTGGGCCGCCTTCGTCATCGGAGGGAGGTCCAACAACAGGGGAATGGTCGTTGGCGCATTCATCATCGTTCTGATGGAATTCGTGTTCAACGTTCTGGTAGCCGGCCAGGGCTCATCCGACCTTCCTCTGCACACCACTGCTGAAAGAATTGACAGCCTGTTCACATGGCTCGTAACAAGCCAGTGGGAGGTCTTCCGAATATTCGCCGTAATTGCACTGGTAGGTCTAGCAACCAGATCAGAGAGGCTTCTGGACATCGGGGCATCCGGCGCCGCGATCTTCGCATTCACCGCCATAGCACTCGGCCAGAGATCAATCGACGAGTCCTACTTCGGTGGAAACGTAACCGCTGACATGCTTTACGTCAAACTACTTCTAATCGGGTGCCTGATGCTATTCTCACTCAAGTACAACCCAAAGGGACTGCTACCTGAGGTGCCCGTCAGACCATCCAAGCCAGAGGGGGTGTCCAGTAGTGAGTAACGCCCTAGAAGTATCTGGCCTCAGGAAGGAATTCGGAGGCCTGGTAGCCGTAAGTGACGTCTCCTTCACGGTCGGGGAGGGAGAGTTCGTCGGCCTGATCGGGCCGAACGGATGCGGTAAGTCTACCACTTTCAACTGCATCAGCGGACTCCTTGAGCAGACCTCAGGCAGTATCGAAATCTTCGGAGAAGATGCCTCCGAACTACGACCAGACCAGATTCAGAACCTCGGGATGACGAGGACCTTCCAGCACACCAATCTCTGGAGGGAGATGACCGTGATAGAGAACCTGCTAGTCCCACCTAGGGGTCAGTTCGGCTCATCTTTCAGGGAGTTGCTGACCTCGTTGCTGTTCCCAGCCAACTCCGCCGAAGAGCGACGCCTCTCTAGGGCTTACGAGGTCCTCGATCAGCTCGAGGTACCACACATGGCTCACAACATGACCAGTGAACTATCGGGGGGCCAGAGCAAGCTAGTGGACATAGGCAGGTCAATGATGGGCGATCCAAGGCTCCTGCTCCTAGACGAACCGGTCGCCGGGGTGGCCGGCCCTCTAGCAATGAAGATATTCAACAACCTCAGGAAGATAGTCGACGAGACCGGTACAACCGTCTTGATAATCGAGCACAACATGGACTTCATCCTCAGACAGGGAGTCGATCGAATAATCGTAATGAACGAGGGAGGGGTACTGATGCAAGGAACCCCAGACGAGGTTCGAAACAACAGAGCCGTAATCGAGGCTTACCTCGGCGCTGCGGGCGAATCCGGAGGTGAGGAAGAGTGACCAGGGTTCTGGATGTTAGCGGATTGGAGGGAGGGTACGGATCAGTCCAGATCCTATACGGGATAGACATGCATGTCGACGAGGGCGAGTTCGTAACCGTGATCGGCCCGAATGGGTGTGGGAAGTCCACATTCATCAAGACGATATTCGGTATCGCCACATACTACCGTGGAGGCATACTCTACAGGGGCGAGGAAGTGTCCGGCTGGCGGACAGACCAACTAGTAAACCACGGCATCGCCTATGTCCCGCAGGTGGACAATGTATTCCCATCATTATCAGTGTTGGAGAACCTGCAGATGGGCGGAAACTCCCTCTCTCAGGGAGTCCTGAGTGAGAGGATCGAGAGATCCATGGAGATGTTCCCAGACCTGAGGAACAGGGAGCACGACCTCGCAGCATCTCTCTCCGGCGGGGAGAGGCAGATGCTCGCAATATCCAGGGCACTAATCTCCGATCCGAAGTTCCTACTTCTTGACGAGCCGACAGCAGCCCTATCCCCTCTCTACCAGCAGCAGATAATCGAGAGCATCGACTCCCTTCGAGACGAGGGCATCACCATCCTGATCGTCGAGCAGAACGCCAGGCTCTCCCTGGCTAGGTCCGATCGAGGCTACATCATATCCAACGGCAAGGTGGTGCACACGGGCGATGCCAAGCACATCCTCACCGACCCCGAGATAGGCGAGTACTTCCTAGGCTCAATAGGGGAATGAGTGACAATCTATCTCTTCTTCAGAGTCTTGGCCTGATCCGCCCACATCATCTTCAACACCCTTCCT
>CAXEIX010000060.1:0-5610 GCA_963996605.1 uncultured Candidatus Poseidoniales archaeon
GGAAGCCCGGAAGGAAATTATCCCCGAGGTCAAAAGACTGGCGAAGAAGAAGGTCCCCTATGGGGGAGACGTAGAATTTGGCATTTCCAAGGCAGTGGACAAGATTCTGTCACCCCCAGTTCTAATTTGCGTCACTAGCGCCCTGAGTCCACAGGACCCCTTTAGGGAAGAGGAGGACTATGCTGCAACGGTATGTGCGACGCACAACCTGGTCCTTTCCTTGTGGGGGAATGGCATCGGATCCCAGTGGAGTACTGGTTCTATTACTCGTTCGGAGACGTCCTATCGAGCAATCGGTGCTTCTCCTGATGAAGAGCGGATAATTGGTTTCATTAAGATTGGCTACCCTTCAGGAGGGGTGCCATCTAAGAACAAGAAGGGTCTAGAAGAAATTAGAGAATACATCCAATGATGATTTGGTTGAGGTTTAGTAGGGGCATTTGAATGAGGAAAATTGTCTATCCAAGGGCCGGTGGTGTCGAGACAATTGAGATTGTGGAGGATAGTGACCCTGTTCCGAGAAGCGACCAGGTGTGCGTCAGGATCCATAGAGCGGGCATTAACTTCGCAGAGTTGATGATGAGGCAGGGGCTATACGGCTCTAGTCCTGACTTCCCGTTCACCCCCGGATACGAGGCATCGGGAGTAGTAATTGGTGTCGGGGACCAAGTGGAAACTCTGGAGGAAGGGGACCGTGTGCTTGCGATGACTGGATTCGGGGGATATTCAGAAAAGGTCTGTCTGGATGCTAAAAGAGTCATCCGCATTCCAGACTCAGTCTCTTTCGACCAAGCTGCTGCAATTCCAGTCACCTATGGCACTGCATTCCACATGCTAGTTCACCTAGGCAGGATCAGCAAGGGAGATTCGGTCCTCATCCATCACGCTGCAGGTGGGGTAGGGACTGCGGTGGCTCAGATCTGCGAGGCATTTGGTGCATCATTGGTGGTTGGGACCGCCTCCACCCCAAAGAGAGATTTTGTCGAGTCTATTGGGATGAGATTCGTAGATAGGGAAAAGGAAGATTTCGAAGAAGTCTGCAAGGATTTGACCGATGGGAGGGGAGTTCACCATGCTATCGATCCAGTGGGTGGTAGTCACCTGCTACGTTCATTCAAGTCCCTTAGGAAGGGAGGGAAATTGTACTACTTCGGAGCATCTGCTGCAGTTAAAGGAGAGAGAAGATCCAGGCTGTCAGAACTGAGAATGTGGTGGGGGATGCCCAGATTCGACCCCCTCAGACTCATGACCTCAAATAAGGCGGTTTTCGGAGTACATATGGGACTCCTTGAGGATGAGACGGTATTCAAGGGGCATCTTGCATCTTTGTCCGAGATGCTGAAGAAGGGAGAGATAGATCCGATAATCGACTCCGTATGGCGATTCGAAAATGTGGCGGACGCGCAAATGCACATACATAATAGGAAAAATAGAGGGAAGGTTCTGTTGGACTTCTCGCCGGAGTGACTACAGGCGCACTGGCCTTGTAGCACCACATGCCTGACATTTCAGTAGAGTAGTCCTATCTTCACGTACGAACCTCGTATCGGGTGCCTTGCACTCGCCACATAGGATGAAGGTCTTCACGTAGGAGACGATTTTCTCCTTGATTCTCTTGGGGGGGACCTTGCCCTTCAGCATGATTCTTACTTGCTCTCTGCTCCCTGAGGTTCCAAGTTCATTCAGTAGATACTGGAAAACATGATTCGCATCTCTATCCATCGCATCTACAATCTCTGAGAAGTTCCTGAGAATCGTCTGACTTCCTTCGATCATGATGTCTGGTTGTGGCATTGTCCACCTAGAACGCTCGCTGATGTCTTTAGGTATCCTCTCCCTAGCACGATCCAAGAGATCCTCGTATCCGCGGTTCGACATGGCCCTGGGAGAATAGGGTGGCTTTTCACCCCACCGGGAGTCTTGGGAACGGTCAAGGACCGGTTCTATCTCGGGAACACATGGACATGGAGCCGGTTGTCAAGGTAGCCAAGACTGACTCCGATGCCAAGATGCCTACCAAGGGTAGTGAGCATGCGGCTGGATGGGATCTGTACTGCTTGGAGGACACGATTGTTAGTTTCAGATCTAGCGTGAGGATCAGGACTGGCCTGAGAGTGGCGATACCAGTGGGTTTCGAAGGACAAGTCAGGGCTAGATCATCACTGGGATCCAAAGGGCTAATCCTACCTCATAGCATAGGGACAATTGATGCCGATTACAGGGGTGAGTTGTTCGTGCTAATGACGTGGATCGGGGAAGGTGATTCCTACAAGGTGAAATCCGGAGAGAGGATAGCCCAACTAGTAATAGCACCGATACCCGATGTCCAATTCGCAGAAGTCGAGATTGAGGATCTAGGGGATACCGAGAGAGGCGAGGGTGGCTTCGGAAGTACCGGCAGATTCTGAATATAGGAAATACAACACCCCACATAGAATACTCCCGGTGGATTCATAGCACTCTAACGCTGGCATCGACTGATGCACCTAAGTGTAGATGAGTTAAGGGCCAAGGTCGAAGAGTTCAGATTGAGTGGTCTCAACACCCAGCAAATTGCAGATGAGCTTTCTTTGTCTCAGACCACCGTACAGTGGCTCTCTGCAAGTGACTTCGAGGTAGATGACAAACCGCTTGACGTTAAGGTCGGATGGAGGTCAATCGCTGTGAAAGGAGATAGAATAGAGGCTGTTTCATACATTTTCTGTGATATCATCGATGAGATGGTTGGGGACGAAATCGACACTATTGTCGGAGTGAGCATCAACGGGATCGCTTTCGCCCAGGCGATTTCTTCTACGATGGATCTGGAAATGGCTGTTGTAAGAAGCATCAACGAGGAAGTTGGCGGCCATCTCTCAGAAGTCTATGCGGGAATAGACGGCAAAAGGGTAGTCATCATTGATGACGTATACTCTTCTGGTACAACCATGCAAAAGACGGCAGCTGACCTCAAGGCCTCGGGCGCCGATGTCAAAATGTGTATGGTCCTTGTAAACAAATCCTGGGACGATGACGTCGATGGGGTGCCATTGAGGGCGCTGATTCGAGCAGCGACGGTCTGAGGTGGCACATGCACTGGGCGGATTATACCGCGCAAAGGCTCATCGGGCGTGGAGGGAGACAGGTATCCGCATCCGGAATTACCCCCTCTGGAGATTTCCACATAGGTCACCTGAGAGAGATTCTATCAGCTGAGATGATACATAGGGCATGCATTGATGCGGGTATTGAATCGAAGTATATCTTCATCGTCGACTCGATGGACCCACTCAGGAGGGTGTATGATTTCCTATCACCGGAATACAAGAGATACATCGGCCACCCACTAGCATACATACCAGCTCCTGATCCTGACGGGAAACCTGGAGAAGGAGGGAGTACCTATGCTGAGCACTTCCTTGATCCGTTCCTGAAGGCTCTAAGAGAAATTGGGGTGAACCCAGAGGTGGTGATGAATCACGAGACTTACGAATCGGGGAGTTTCGCCGAGTTCATCGACTCAGCGATTACAAAGAAGGGAGAGATTGGGGGAATTATTCAAGACATTGCGGGAAGGGACCTGGACGAAGAATGGTTCCCTTACAACCCAATTGGGTCTGATGGGAGTATGGATGGAGTGATTGTGACGGGTTATGAGAAGCCGTTTGTTCACTGGAAAGACTCACATGGCATTGAGGGGAAGTCGGACATCAGGAAGGCAGAGGGGAAAATGCCATGGAGGATCGACTGGGCTGCCAGATGGGCGATTCATGGGATCACTTGCGAGCCAGCAGGTAAAGACCACGGCGCTGCCGGAGGAAGCTATGACACTGGGATCCCTATTTGCAGGCTCCTTGGAGGGGATCCGCCGGACAAAATAGTCTATGAATGGATACAATTGAAGGGAATGGGACCTATGTCCAGTTCGTCAGGACTCACCGTTGGACCGATGGAGGCACTCTCACTGGTCCCTCCCGAGATTCTCCGCTATGTAATCGCGAGAAGCAAGATCAACAGACATATCGAATTCGATACTGGTGGAGCACTATTCCGTACCGCAGATGAGTACGAAAGACTGGTTTCCAACCCCACTCAGGTAGATGAAGGGATGACGAAGAGGCAGTTGGTTGCGGCTCAGACCCAAGTGGGTGCAATCAGGCTGAGTCAAGTGGAGCCAGGTTCTGATCCCCGTGAATCGATAGGCGGGGTATCATTCAGTCACCTCTCAATGCTCGCACAAATAAAATCCTCCGATGAAGACGTATGGGAATCCCTGAATAGGTCCGGACATATCCAAGGGGAACCGAGTAATTCGCTGGTTGTCCGACTAGCAAGAATGAGGAATTGGATTGACGGGGCGCACTTCCCAATAGACGCAAAGATTGAGATCAAGAAGAGTATTAGTGATGAGGCCAGGGGGAACCTAGGTGTGGAAGGAAGAAAATTCCTTTCTTCGCTTTCCTCTCTACTTTCTGAATGTGAATGGTCGGATGAGGAAATCAATGCGACAATTGCGAATGCCTGCGAATCTACAGGGATCCCAAGAAGGAGCGGATATTCATCATTGTATTGGGCACTAATTGGCAGAAGTAACGGGCCCAAGGCTTCCTCCCTACTATCGGAGATGGATAGAGAGGGCGTTCTTTCCCTCCTGGGAAGCGCATAGATTGGAAGATGCGCTTATTGACCTCAGTATCCCTATAGAAAACTATCAAATTCACAATACCTGACCGCCCCCCTATGGGAGTTTACGAACTACTGATGAAGGCAATAGAAGAGAGGGACGCGCAGCACTATATTGGGGCACTACACGATGACTACGAATTCGTCCGTCATCAAACGGGGATGACAATGGGAAAATCGAAGATGAGCGAGATGATGACAAGTATGATGGCCAATGGAGATGTGGTCATCAGAGAGCCAAGATGCATCTACGAGAACGATGAGCTCCTAGTCGAGCACTCGGTTATGGACTTCCCAGATGGGACAACAGAGGCCGTAATGGCCGTCCACACAAAGAAGGATGGGAAGATAATCAGGACTGAAACTGGTGCTACACTAATTTAGTAAGAAAGCCTCAATCTATTTGAGAGACTTGATGTCCAGTAGACGTGGTTCTGGGATCCCCAAGAGAGCTTCTTGGACTGCCTCGACCTCCATTCTTGCACCTGCCATAGTGGTGACGAACGGAATGTTAAGTTCCACGGCAAGTCTCCTCATCATGTTACCATCTAGAACTGCTCCTCCGGTCGACCTAGGGGTATTGATTACGAGTTGTATCTTTCCTTGGCGCATCAGATCAAGGGAATCGGGCGAACGCCCCTCTGCAATCCTGTAGCATGTCTCTACCTCCAGCTCACCCACCCCACGAAGAACTCTAGATGTCCCCCTGGTAGCGAAAATAGTGAATCCCATTTCCTTCAGCCTCTCTGCTAGCGGAATCATTGCATACTTGTCTTCATCCTTGACGGTGATGTACACGCCTCCTTCTGTCGGGACTGGAATTTCAGTTGCGAGTCTTGCCTTTAGGTAAGCGGCTGAGGCTCTTACGTGAGAACCCATGACTTCTCCGGTTGATTTCATCTCTGGACCTGGTGCGGGGTCCAGGCCACGTAGTTTGATGAATGGAAA
>CAXEIX010000061.1:0-5496 GCA_963996605.1 uncultured Candidatus Poseidoniales archaeon
GCGATCCTGATGGAGCAGGCCTCCTCGTCGTCCTCCGCCTCGATGGCCATCCTGGTCTCGGATGGCTCGACCATGGCGGAGAGCTCGGACAGCCTAAGCCCCAGGATGGCAGTGGCCTGGGACTCGACCATCGCGACCGCTGCGGCCATGGACCCTCCCCTGAGCACGTTCCTGTGCCACTTGCCGTCCACCTGGGCGGTCACGAGCCCGCACTCCCTCAGCTTGGTGATCTGGTGGTGGATCCCGGTGTTGGACAGCCCGGTCTGGTCGCCGAGCTCCTTGGAGTCCCAGCCCCTCAGCGGCTCTGGCAGGAAGGCGTCCCTCATGATCCGGTGCAGGGCGCCGGTCTCGTCCCCCCCGGACCTCCTGACCAGGCCCATCGCGTCTAGCAGCCAGTCCATGAGCACGCCCGTGTCCCTGCTGCCGGTGGGCATGGGGCGCTCGGTGAGCCTGAGGGAGAACACAGCGTCAGCGCGGATTGCGAGGCTCAAGAGCCTTGGCTCGGCCGGGAGCGCCAATCAGGCGTATTCCTGGCGGATCTCGAGCCACGGGTAGTCGACCTTGGACATCCCGAGCCCATCGAGGTGAGGTGCCAGGGACAGGGTCCCCTGGCTGACTATCCCCCTCTTGCGGAGGATGCCGATCGCGCTGTTGACGGTGGTCCTGGACTTGCCCATGTCCCTGGCGAGCTGGGCCTGCGAGGGCGGGTTGGGGGAGTTGGAGAGCATGGTCACGATCTTCCTCTGCACGCCCGAGAGCCCGACTGGGAGCATGGCGGCCGCGGTGGCCTGGTCCGTGACGCCCGTCCCCTCGAGTATCTCGACCTGCGCGGGCGCGCCCGCGTAGTAGCACGTCCTCCCGTTCACAGGGACGATCGTGACCGAGCTCTCGTTCACGAGCACCCTCAGGTGGTGGCGGAGCGTGCCGTTGGCCGCGTCCAGCTGCCTCTGGAGCTCCCTGAAGTGGATCCCGGGGGACCTCTCGAGGGTCCTCAGTATCCTCCCCCTGAGCGGGTGCTCCCACGAGTGCTCGCGGGGAGAAGAGAGGGTGCCCGGGGCGAACGGGACCAGTGGCAGGAGGGCTGCGATCCCAGTGGCGCCTGCGGCCATGACGGTCAGCGAGCCGGCTATCCAGGGGTAGGTCTCCCGCAGCTGGCGCACTATTGGCATGTGCCGATTCTCGGAAATGCAGGCTTTAACCTTGCAGGGTCTGTTGAGTCGTGGGCTCTCGCATCAGACGCTGTGCCTGATCACGCGGCCCTGGTAGATCTTCATGTACGCCACGAGGGGTCCCAGGAGCCTTCCTGCGTCCCTGCCGTGATCGGTGAGCTGGTAGGTCACCTTCACCGGCGATGTGGTCTCCACGACCCTGTCGACCAGCCCGGTCTCCACGCACTTGGTGAGCTTGTCCGAGAGGGTCCTGGATGAGATCCCCCTGAGCAGCTTCCTAAGCTCGTTGAACCTCCTGTCCCCAGCGATGTAGAGGGTCGCCAGTATCTCCACTGTCCACCTCGACGAGAAGATGGAGAAGGCGTCCACTGCCGCGTCCACCTCCCAGTCGATGTCGACCTTCTCCTCGTAGTAGGACTCGAAGATGGAGCGTATCGACTTGCCATCCTCCTTGACGCCTTCGATCGCTTCGTTCACTTTCTTGTAGTCCTCATCCGATATCGACATAGGTTGCCTCGCCATGTTATCAAGTATGCAGAATGGTATCAGGTGTATAAATTGCACCATAGTGTGTGCAGCAATACTTCAGGGTTAATATGTGTCAGCCTACCACATCGGTGTGAAAACCACACTAGGTTGAAAGAGGAAACTAATAATGGACAGATGGCTAGAAGAATGGATGAATGAAGTGATGATTGCTTGGAACGAGGATGGCACGGAGAATCGTGACACTGCTACCGAGGAGGGGTCCGAATGACCCTGGTGGACAAGATCGTGAAGGCGATGGCGGACTGCCGCTGGGGGCCACCCAGAAGGTGATGCCATGGTCTTCTCAGGTCTGAACTCGATCTCCAGTTGCCCCTCCTGCGGCGCACCGTGCCTGGTTTACCGGGAGTATCTCTCGCCTGACCTGAACAGCTCGGCGTGCATGAAGTGCGGCACCGTCGCACTGACAGTGAACAACTAGGATCCGACGTACTGCGGTCGGCGGCCCTCGACCAGCGCGGACAGCCCCTCGCGGGCGTCCTTGGTCGCGAAGATCTCCTCGAGGGCATCCAGCTCGAGCTGCAGGCCTGCATCGAGGTCGGTCACCAGGGCCTTGTCCAGCAGGTCGCTCGCGATCCTCACCGAGACAGGGGCCGCCCTGGAGAGCGACTTCAGCTGCCTGGCGACGTTCCGGTCCTCGGGGTCGAACCCGTCTGGGACCTCCCCCGACAGCAGCGAGGCCATGTTCGAGTCCGAGTAGAACGCCTTGGACATAGCAGCCACGGGGTGGCTGGGGTCCGATGGCGCGCCCGGGTACTTCTCGTCGGGCTTGCCGGTGGCGGATATCTCCCTGACAGTGCTCGTGACCTCCGAGGCTTCCACCATGTGGGTGATCAGCCCGAGGGCCCTGGCAGCGCCGGCGTCCATGAAGTTGCCAGCGAGGACGGCGAACCTCGCCGCCTCGATCCCGCAGACCCTGGTCGCCCTCTGGGTCCCGCCCAGCCCGGGGTAGATCCCGATAGAGGTCTCCGGGAACCTGAGCATCGTCTTCTCGGTGCCCACCCTGTAGTCGCAGGATAGGGCTAGCTCCAGGCCGCCGCCGAGGGCGAGCCCGGTAGTGAGAGCGATCGTGGTGTGCGGGGAGCCCTCGATCAGGTCGAGCACCCTGTGCCCGTCCTTGGTGAAGTCCTCGATGTCCGAGAACGAGTCCTCCTCGATCTTGTCGACGAAGAACTTCACGTCGGCCCCCGCGACGAACGCCTTGCCGGCGCCCTCGAGCACTATGGTGCTCACGTCGGAGCGGGAGTTGAGGTCCTCTATCGCGTCCCCCAGCTGGCCGACGACCGTGACGTTGAGCGCGTTCATGGCCTCGGGCCTGTTGATCAGCACGGTGGCTATGCCATCCTCGCCGACGTCCACGTCGACGTAGCTGAACTCGAACGGCTCGGTCCTCCCGGAGAACCAGTCGGGGATGTCGAGTCCTGCTAGGTCGGCGTACTCCCGGGCCATCCTTGACGCCTCGGCGACCCCGATCCTGTTAGCGAGCTCGAAGGGCCCGCTGGTCCACCTGAGGCCGACCTTGGCTCCCCGGTCCACGTCCTCCATGCTGCATATCCCCTCCTCGACTATCTGGGAGCACACCGCGAAGGCCTGGCCCATCAGCCGCTCCTTGACCTGCCTGGCCGCATCCTCGTCGCAGTCCCCGTCGTCCTCGCCGATCCCCCACATCTCGCCATCCTTCACGAGGGCGCGCATGTTGTCCGCGCCGGCGAACCTCGGGACTTCCAGCTGCTCCGACAGGTAGTCGCTGCTGTGCAGTGCGATGGTCGGGCCTGTCAGGTTCATGAGGCCGAACGGCCCCAGCCCGATCCTGAACTCCCTGCATGCCACGGCGTCGATCTGGGCTGCCGTCGCGACGCCCTCCTCCAGGAGCCTGCACGCCTCGTTTATCCAGGGGACGAAGAAGCGGTTGACCACGAATCCGGGCCTGTCCTTGCAGACGATGATGACCTTGCCCATCGTCTTGCAGTACTGCTCGACGGCGTCCATGGTCTCCTGCGAGGTGGTCTCGGCCGGGATTATCTCCACCAGCCTGTTCTTGGCCGGGTGGTAGAACCAGTGCATACCCACGAACCGGTCCTTCCTGCCGACCTGCTGGGCCAGCTCGTTGACGGAGAGCGAGGAAGTGTTGGTGGCGAGGATTGTGTGCTCGCCGCAGGTGCTGTCGAGGCTGGAGAAGATCTCCCTCTTGAGCTCGAAGTCCTCGAACACCGCCTCGATCACCAGGTCGGTGTCGGGGGATACGTTCTCGTTGCCCACGACTCCGGTGATGCTGCTCCTGATCCGCTCGGCCTGCTCGGGGCGGAATATCCTCCTCTCGAGGGCCTCCTGGAGGAACGTGTCTATCGTGGCATGGCCCTTGTCCACCCACTGCTGCTCCCTGTCGACCATCTGGACGGAGAATCCCTCCGTAGCGCTCTTCTGGGCTATCCCGGAGCCCATGTTGCCTGCTCCTATTATCGCGACCGATTGTACCATGGTCCGTCGGGTGAAATGTCAGACATAACTCCGACGGAGGGGCGCTCAAGCATTAGCAGAGCAGATCCCAGATCCTTCGGGCATGCGCATCGGGGGTCAGATCGAGCTCGGAGATCCTCTCCCTGCCGCTGGTCGCCCATCTCTCGCGGGTGCTCGGGTCGGAAGCCTGCTCCAGGGCCGAGTGCCACGATGGGGTGTCATCCCTGTCCAGGAGCCTACCATTCTCGCCATCGACGATGGTGTCCCTGAAGCCGCCCTCGTCCACGAAGATCGGGGGCGTCCCCACTGCGAATGCCTCGATCGGGGTGAGTCCGAACGACTCCTTGTGGGCCATGCTCACGATGGCCCTCGCGCCCCTCATCAGGCTGACGAGGTCTGGCGAGGGGAGCCTGGGTGCGACCCAGAGTCCGACCCCTATGGAGTCGGCGTGCTTCCTCAGCATGCCCAGCGAGCCCTCGTCCCCGCCGCCGACGTGGGCGAGCGAGAGGCCGGTGCCCGCGAGCATGGATATCGTCTCCCACGTGCCCTTCGCGTACGAGGCGCGTCCGACTGAGACGACGTACTCCCCCTCCTCGGGGAATGGGTTCTCCGGGTCGCCCGAGGGGTCCTCCGGGAACTCTTCGGTGTCCACGCAGGGCCACAGCACGCCGGCTTGGATCCCATAGACCTCATTGGCCCTGAGTGCGGCGAAGCTGGAGTTCCCGCTGACGATCGCCCCCTGCCTCGACATGAGCGATCCCATCAGCGACTGGTCCCTGCCCCTCGCCCTCGAGAGCGCGGCCTTGGTCAGTGCCAGGTTCCTCCTGGGGGAGCCGTCGACCCTGCGATGCAGTGTCTCCTCGTACAGCCCCCTGTGGGGCTCGAGGAGATGCAGGTGGACCCTGAGTCCCGGTGGGACGTGGTCCAGGATGGGCAGGCTGCCGTCCCCGCTGACCATGTGAAGGGCCATCGATGACGACATCGCGTCGGACAGCCCGTCTATCGACGCCCATGCCTTCGAGGCAGTGCCCCTGCCGGAGTCCAGGACGACCGAGATGGGGTCGGTCGAGAGCTGCCACTTCGACTCGGGGCTGATTAGCTCGATGCCGCTCTCCGAGCATGCCAGCTCCAGTTCCTGCGAGGGCTGGATGGTCGCCATCGTGACCTCGAAGAGCCGGTTCATCGCGGGGAGCACGCGGATCAGGTCCCGCTCGCCTCCCCCCATCGATTGGAAGGACCCCTTTGCTACGAGGAGCCTGGGCCTGGTGGTCTCGGTCATTCCCCGACCACCCGCCTGTAGACTTCGAGGACCCGGTCGGTGACC
>CAXEIX010000062.1:0-5440 GCA_963996605.1 uncultured Candidatus Poseidoniales archaeon
CCTAAGGATCGATCACCTGGTTTCACATTTTGACGACGGGAACTAGAAACTCTTCAGAAGTGCCACTAGGGTCCCACCTGTCAAATCTGTGAATCCAACAGAGTGACTATCATTGATACCTTTGACTAGTTCGATCCATTCGTTGAATGACTTGACCTTCACCTGTGCAGCAGTCGGTTCAACTCCTTCGGAAAAATCGCCCACGTCACCAGTGGGCACGGTTGGTTCCAAAAGAAGAACCAGGCCGCCAGGAGAGACCAGATCAAATGCAGCTGATGCGGCTGCGACCCTTTCCTCTTCGGGCAAATCGATGATAATTAGATCGAGTGGCATTGGAAGTATTGAATTTACAGCATTCTCAGGAATTGCGATGTTGGAGGCTCTTGATGAAGAAGTCTCAGCGAAGACCTCGTGCCATTTCATGGAAATTGATTGCGCCCAACTCTCTGCCTCATACCTTCTAATCAATCGGTCTATTATCACACAGAATCTTGTCCCTGGTTCAATAATCCTGAATGTTTCTGGCAGACTATTGGCCCCTTCTCGGGCGTCATGGTCACTATTTGACCAGAGGTCAAAAAGCCATGCAGAGAGGTGCCCAATCCCCCCGCCCACCAGAGTTACGTTCCTAGGTTCAATTCTAGAGCAAACATCCCTAATTCTAGACCTCACAGATCTAGGCAGAAGAGGTATGTCCATGTGTAGCATCTGTTCCCCTATACTAGAAGCAATCTCAGGTTCGGATTGGTTCCTCCCTAGGTCCTCTGAGAGGAGGCGTGCCATGACATCTTCATCTGACATTTGGGGAAGGCCAGAGCCATTACTGTCATCGCCCACGGTTCACTCTGACGAGTGTCACTCTTCAATAGTACTCTAGGATGGGTTGAATACCCTCGCTCATCACGAATGAGCATGAGTAAACAAGACGATGAGCCTTTTTCTGAATGCCCTAGTTGCGTCGATGTTACTGCCCATTCAATCATCAAGAGGGTCCCGCAGGGAGAGGGCGAGGATGTCTTAGTCAGATGCAGTGCATGTTCGTTTGTTCATAATATAATGATTCGCCCCCCAAAACCAGTAATGGTAAAGGCGACTTTGTCAGATGGAAGAGAGAGTTTCGGCGTGCAAATAGAGGTAGACGAGGACGAGGAGATTTCTATTGGCGACATGTTCGAGCATGATGAGATAACATGGATGGTTACCAGAATTGACAACGATCAATCTCGGCCGGAGAAAGTCCTCAGAGCGTCAAAGATATTCTCAATGTGGGCGACCAGATCGGATAAGACCATAGTTGGGATCACTATGACCACTGGCGAGATTAGTGAGTCTGGAAAATTAGAATGTGAGCCAGACAGAGTTTTCTCTTGTGGGTCAATAATTAACTTCGCAGAATCTAGATGGAGGATTAGGGCGATTCATACCGGCAAGGGTAGGACACTGAACGGAAGTAGGGTCGCAAACGAGATTCGTAGAATATACTTGCATCCGCCAGACAGGGAATATTGACGCCAGATTCTAGGATCAGTCGTCTTTGACTCGCTCCAGCATGGCAGCACCGAGCAAGGAGGCCACAGCTATCACGGAAGCGAAGCCCGGAGTGAAACCTGGGGACTTCTGCGAGTCTTTTGGTTCAGAAACAATGATAGAAACATGAGCGACTAGATTGGTCGATGCATCATCATCAAGAATCGCTCGCACCATAACTGTCTGATTTCCCTCTATCTGATTTCCTGGTAGGTACTGGAGCCTATCAACCAGCATTGTGTGGCTAATGGCAAAATATGAGTCTCCTTCAGAGAAGTCTGGGTGACTCATCCAGTTATCCCTCATATCCCATGTCCTCCATTGGATTTCCATTGGTGAACCCTCTATAGAAATGAGGAAGGATTCGCCCGGATATAGATTGATTCGATTTTCTTGTGAGAATTCTGCGAGCATGCTTAGATTGAGATCTGTATTTAGGCCATAAACGTAGTTGGCGGCCTCAAGTAGTGCAGGGAGACCTTCTACGTGCCCATGGCCATAGACGTTGTTCTGTCTATTCTTCGGGATTAAATCCTCAGCACATGGCTCATTGGCTAGCATGTAGTGGCATTGTCGATATGTGGATGTCTCTTGCATTATGTTGCGGATATCAAAAGGCGAGAGATCGGGATTTGCCTGATACATCAGAGCTGCCAGTCCGGCTGCACCGGGTGTAGCCATGCTGGTGCCCGAGTACCCTACGTAGCCATCTCCGGAATTGGCCTCTGGGGCCATTACACTGGATCCTACAAAGGCGATATTTGGCTTGACCCTTCCTTCTTCAGTGGGTCCTTGACTAGAGTAAACCGCAATCGAAGTGTCCTTGTCCAAGGCTCCAACCGTTATCACATCCTCGGCGGAACCAGGAGTGCCAATCTGGGCACTTACAGCTGCGTTTCCAGCAGCGATGAAGAGAGCTACTCCTGATCTAACCATTTCATTGGCCATCCTGTTTACGCTTTCCTCCTCACTAGAAGTCCATTCAATCAATCCGAAGCCACCAAGGCTCATGCTGGCTGCCCTGATATTGAAGTCGTGTCTCTTGTCTACAGTCCATTGCATGCCTGCCATCACGGTTGCAAAGGAGCCCGAACCTCCTTCATCTAGAACCTTGACACCAACTAACTGAGCCTGTGGTGCTACTCCGACGTATTCGTGTGTAGGAGCCCCTGTTCCAGCGGTTATGCCCGCGCAGTGAGACCCGTGCCCCTGGTCATCATAGGCCTTCACCTCTGTTCCATTTGTCTTGTCAGGATTATTCACAGCGTCATAGAAGGCGATCACCTTCGAATCATTTGTCGAATTGTCATCATCCAAATCATCGAGCCCCACATGTTCTGAGTCTATTCCAGTATCAATGATTGAAACTACGCTCCCTTTCCCCGTGTATCCGGTATCCTCCCAAATCATTGGAATTCCATGGACATCATTCACGTCATTCATTTGGATTGTTAGAATACCGTCTAATTCGATTAGGACGACTCCGGGCAACTCTGACAATTCCACGATATCTTCTACTGCAACCCTGCCAGCAATACTATCGATCAGATGGTAACGAAACTGAGTCCTGAAGTCTACCTCGCGTTCCAACATCTCTTGGTCCTCTGCAGTAGGCTGATGATCGAAATCTACAATCACGCTAATCGTGTCATTCGCATCTACCCAGTCATGGAGGTCGCTCTCAATTGCAATCCAGATCGCATCATGAATACCATCTCCGTTCAGATCCATCGATGTTGAATCCCACCAGTTGGAATCTTCTACCGAATCAGAGATGGCCACTGTAGAAGAGGATAGTGGCAGTGAAACCAAGATTACGAGAATCGCAATTGTGACTGGTCGCATGAATCGTTCAGGAAGCGGTCGGACTTGAATCAAACGGTTCCAGGACCATTTTCTATGCAACTTTACCTATTTCTGCGCAATAGGGGCAATGTTCTCCAATGACGTAGTTTTCCGATTTCTGCTCTTCCAATGACAATGGTTCACGACACTTGAAGCACATCTGAATGTCAGTCTCTGTCAGATCAGAATCTACAGCTACGCGTTGATCGAAGACGAAGCAATCTCCGTCCCAATAGGAGCCCCCGCATTCTTTGAAATATCCCAGAATTCCGCCTTCGAGTTGCTTAACGTCCTCAAATCCGGCATTCATCATCACTGCGGAGGCCTTCTCGCACCTTATTCCGCCAGTACAATACATCACTACAGTCTTAGACTTGTACTCCTCTGGAATAGATGCGATAGCGTTTGGGAAGTCCCTGAACGAGGAAATACCTAGTTCAAGGGAACCCTCGAAGGAACCGATCCTGGTCTCATAGTCGTTCCTAGTATCCAAAACCAATATGTCTTCCTCGGTGTCCATTAGGTGTTTGAATTCGATTGGTTTGATATATGGGCCAGTAAATTCGGATGGCTTGATTTCGGAATCCCCTAGAGAGATAATCTCGTTCTTTCTCTTGACAAGCATTCGACGGAAGGGTTGGTAATCTGTACGGCTGAATTTAATTGGGATCCCAGAGAATCTCCTGTCTGACTCAAGATATTGGATGAATTCGCTCACTGATTGCTCGGATCCAGCTAGAAAGAAGTTTATGCCATTGGGACTCAATAGGATCGTTCCCTTGAGTCCCAAGTCTGTGCATCTGTTCATGAATGGGTCGCGCAATTCGTCTCGATCATGAAGATCAATAAATCGATATCCAGCTATATTGAATACCTGGTCGCTCATGATTCATTGCGAAGAGTTTCAATGTAAGAAACTCTGCATCATCTTCGGTTGGTCCAAGGCATCAATAGCGTCTTAGTAACGTGAACTGCGACCCCAGGATTCTCTCGAAGTCTGCGCATCCCATACTCATACCATTTCTCCCCATATGGTAAGTAAATCCTTGTCCTATGTCCTTTCCTAGATAGGTCCCTCCTGATATTTCCCCTCACCCCCAATAGGAACTGGAATTCGTAGCCAGGGCCCTTCCCCTTTCTCAGCGGAACTGTAGGGTTGTTTCGAGGGTCTTCCTTACCAGGACCTAGTCCCCGAGTTTCGAGTGAATTTAGAGCATGCTCTATCACCGGAATATCATGGGAGGCTATTGCTGTATAGGCGCCAGAATCCAACATCAGATCGATGGCACTATTGGTTGCATCTACGATATCAATGTAGCTAGTGTGTGAGATTTCGGGAGGTTCTAGGTATATCCCCTTGCAAATTCTAAAGTCTGATTTGTTCCCCAGTAAATTGCTCATTTCAGAGATATCATCTGGAGTCCTGAACAACCTACCCTGCAGGACCACTCCGATATTCTCCAGACCCTTATTCTGAATTGAAACTGCTGCATCTATTGTAGCCTGTGTAACTCGGTTATCTTCCATATCTAGTCTCACGAAGATATCGTTATCCGCCGCCTTCCTAACTATCCGTTCAATGTTGGAGACAGCCAATTCCTCGTCTATAAGGAGGCCAAGTGCGGTTGGCTTGATCGAGATGTTGGCATCGGCTCCACTATCCACTATTGAGTCGATGACAGACTCATACTCATCGATGAACCATAATGACTCTTCGATGGACTTGATTTCTTCTCCCAGAACGTCAATTGTGAAGCATGCACCCTCTGAAGAAAGTTTCCTCATCAATTCAAGAGCCTGTTCCAGACTCTCCCCTGCAGTGTATCTCTTGGCTACCCATCCCACAATGAATCTTGGAGCAAATGGGAGGAAGGTCACGATGGTTCGGCCGAAGAGACCCATGCTTACCACAGCGTGGCTAGAGACTTGACAATTACGGGGGGCAAATTTGCTTTCCCCGAAGTACTGGCACACCGAGTTCGGAAAGAAGATCCGTCAGTGCGGACCTTTGCCAGCCCTTGAATGACTTACGATCTAAGTGGGCGAAAATGTCACCACCAGGGAATGC
>CAXEIX010000063.1:0-5435 GCA_963996605.1 uncultured Candidatus Poseidoniales archaeon
TTGGGAATAGCTAGGAGCACCATCGGTGAGCACCTAAAAAGAGCCGAGTCAGAGGTTGTAAAGAAGGCCGTCAGTGATTTCAACTAGGTAATGTCGGTAAACCGAATGCTCAAAGGATGAGCACGATTGGTCATAATGTGGTGCAGTTCCGACTCCCAATGCTCCCTCATCCCGACGAGGTCGAGTGGAATGCTACCGTGAACGGCGAAGACGCTTCAATTTTCATCGAAAGTAATGCAATTCTACTTGATGTCCTGAGAGACAGAGTAGGGAGTCTGGGAACCAAGCGAGGATGCGACATGGGGACTTGTGGGTGCTGTTCTGTACTCATCGATGGAGAGCCTAGATTATCCTGCCTCACCTTAGCAATCGATGCAGATGAGGCCCATATTACCACAGTTGAAGGATTGGCTGACGGGCATCACCTACACCCAATTCAACAGACGTTCGCCGAATTTGGAGGCAGTCAATGCGGATTCTGCACCCCCGGGTTTCTAGTCGTTATCTCGGCTCTACTTTCGGACAACCCCCAACCCGACGAAGTAGAAATCAAGGGTGCAATTGAGGGAAATCTTTGCCGATGCACAGGTTTCCAACAGATTGTAGACTCAGTGAAAGCAGCATCAGATATTCTTGTCTCGGGAACTGGTGTTGAAGACTCGACGAGCGCCAAGAGCGACCCTCATCCAGGATTTGGTGGAAACTAGTATGTCCAAGAAAAAGAAGGACGAGGAGGCAACCACGAGCGATGATGAGATTATCGGATATCGGCAACAACCAGGAAAACTCCCATTTTCCAGACCTGGTTCGGGTGGGAAGAATAGATTCTCCAAGTCAACTAATCCAGAAATGATTCCCAATTCACAGGGTGGATCATTGAAGCAACCCTGGGGGTCACACAGACATGACGAATTAGTTAGTGGCCAGATAATTGGAAAGCCGACCGCATTAGTGGACAGTTCTTGGAAAGTTACTGGTCGGGCCCATTACGGGGACGATGTTCGTCTCCCAGGGGAGCTCATTGGCAGGATTGTTCGCTCCCCACATCACTATGCAAGGGTCCTCTCGATAGACTGCTCCCAAGCGCTTGAATTGCCTGGAGTGATTGCAATTGCAACGGGGGATGATGCGAAAAACCGATTCGGAGTACTCCCAGTTACGAAGGATGAGCATGCAATGGCAGTCGAGAAAGTTAGACATGCTGGTGACTTGGTTGCCTGCGTAGCTGCAGTCGATGAGAGCACTGCGAGAGAGGCAGAAAGGCTAATCCAGGTGGAATACGAGATTCTGGAGTCAATTCATGACATGCGCAAGGGCCTTGAGGATAGCGAAGAGCCGATTCATGATCGTGGCAACTACCACATCGGTGAGTCGAACATCCAGAAGAGGGTCTTCCAAGAGTTCGGAGACATTGATGGGATGACGCAAACCTCGGTCGCCAGTCACAAGAAAAGCTGGTTATTTGCGGGAGTTAATCATGCGTTCACCGAGCCACATGCGGTGGTTGCGGATTGGGACCCATCCGGAAGACTGACCCTGTATACGCCACAACAAGTTCCTCACTACCTTCACAGAGCGCTGGCTGATGTTTTGGAAATCCCAATGCATCAGATCAATGTGCATAGAACATTTGTCGGAGGAGGGTTCGGAGGGAAGTCGGACCCATTTCCACATGAGATGTGCGCAGCCATTCTTGCGAGAAAATCTGGCAGGCCGGTGAGAATCACTTTCGACAGGGAGGAGGTTTACTGGGTAAACAGGGGTCGTCACCCATCTAGGATTGAGATGAACCTCCATGCTGACAAGGAAGGTAGGATTTGTGGGATTGAGACTGATGCACTAATTGATGGCGGAGCGTTTGCCTCTTTCGGACATGTGACCACTTACTACAATGGAGTACTCCACACAGCACCATACGAGATCGGTGCTTTCCACTACACCGGAGCAAGGGTGTGGACGAATAAACCCGCCAGTGGGGCCATGAGGGGCCATGGGGCGGTAAACTCGAGATGTGCAGTTGAAGTTGGCATGGATGACCTAGCCGAGGATCTTGGGGTTGACCCAATAACTCTCCGTCTGGCGAATCTGCTGCCCCCTCACTCAGCGACAATTACTGGATTTAGGGTAACCAGTATTGGCATGAGAGAGTGCCTTGAGAGGGTTAAGAAGGAGAGCGGCTGGGACGAGAAATTCAGAAAACAACCCTTGGGCAAAGGGATTGGGATAGGTTGTGGTTTCTTCATCTCCGGCAGTGGACTACCCATACACTGGGACCCAAATAAATTCCCACATGCAACTGTCCATCTCAAAGTAGACATGGACGGAGGTGTGACAGTGCATACTGGTGCTGCAGACATTGGCCAGGGTTCAGACACAGTTGTCGCACAATCGGTAGCAGAGGTCCTGGGATTGCCTCTTGACATGATTCGAATAAGGTCCAGGGATTCGGATACTTCTCCCGTTGATCTAGGGTCTTACTCATCAAGAGTCACTTTCATGAATGCTAATGCGGCTATCTCCGCAGCGATGCAAATCAGGGACGAATTGCTTGATGCAACAGTGGAGATAACAGGGGCTGAAAGGAAGGGTTTGGTGATTGGAGACCGGAGGATTTTCCTGAAGAGCGACCCAGCAGTCGGCGTTTCATACCTGGAGGCACTGCACAAGGCACAAGAGGATCGAGGGGCACTGGTGTCATCTGGCGCATATAGAACGCCACCAATGGGGAAAACCCACAAGGGAGCAGCCGCTGGTTTAGCACCTGCATACTCATTCTCGGCATATGTTGCAGAAGTAACGGTTGACGTGGAGACAGGACAGACCAAAGTGGACAAAGTATGGGCTGCTCATGATTGCGGTAAGGCCCTAAACCCACTGGCTGTGAAGGGGCAGATAATCGGTTCCTGCCATATGGGAATGGGGCAAGTCCTCTCCGAAGAGATGCGATATGGGAGAAGTGGTAATCTGATGAATCCCGATCTCCTTGACTACAAAATACCGAGCGTTCATGAGATGCCCGAAGTAGTGCCGATAATTGTTGAGTCAAATGATCCGGAAGGGCCCTTCGGAGCAAAGGAAGCGGGAGAGGGGCCGCTTCTACCAATTCTCCCCGCAGTTTGCAATGCGGTTTACGATGCGGTAGGTGTCAGAACCTCGGAACTCCCTATGACCCCAGAGAGGGTCTTCAAAATGATTGAGAAGCGATGCAGGTCTGAAGGGGTCTCAGATCCGACAGATCTTGAATGTCCGTCACTTGTGCACTCAGAACTGCAGACAATTCTCGAAAAGCGAAGCGCCGAGCATAAATTAAGGGACAAGGAAAGAAGGTTGGATGATGAGAGAACAGATTACTACAATGGAGCACTATTCGGATTGGACCCCTCCACCCCACCTGATGAAGTAGACCCCAGATGGGAGGTCAGAGTAACTCCTGACGAAGAATATCTAACTTCTCCTCGCCTTGCAGGCAGTGCTTGGAAGCATACCGAGAGGCGTCATATGGAGGATTCAAAATGAAGATGCCACCATTCAAGGTACTATCGCCAAAGAGCCTTGATGAGGCTCTGGATATGTCAAAAGAGCTTTCTGAATCTGGGGAGGATTTTGACTGGATTGCCGGGGGGACCGATCTATTGCCCAACTACAAATGGCACATCAATGTGAAGAGCCATGTAATTTCGTTATCTTCGATTCCAGAATTAAGAGAGTTGAGTGAGAACCACATAGGCGCAATGGTTAGCGTGGCTGAATTGGCGGGAGGCGAGTCCACCCATCCAGTTCTAGCCAAGGCAGCAAATTCCATTGCCAGCGTTCTAATCAGAAAATCTGGAACAGTTGGAGGAAACATTTGCTTGGATACGAGGTGCTATTGGATTAACCAATCTGAGACATGGCGAGAGTCGATCGACTGGTGTCACAAGTGCGATTGTGGAACAGGAGCAGATTGCAGGGTCATTCCCAATCAGAACACCCTGTGTGTCGCGACATACCAAGCAGATCTGGCCCCAGTACTGATGTGCCTCGGTGCAACGATACATCTTGCCTCGCCAGCAGGGACTCGATCCATTCCCATTTGTGAGTTCTTTGAGTTAGATGGGATGAAAAGAAATATACTCGAAAAGGGCGAGTTGGTGACTCACATCACCATCCCAGAAGATTCCTCAGAATGGCGTGGAGATTACCAGAAACTGAGGCAACGAGAGTCATGGGACTTCCCCGAAGCAGGCGTTGCCGTACTTTGGAGGGGAGGTTCGAGCGGGGCTCCTGAAAATCTACGAGTTGCGACGACTGGTCTCGAGTCTATCCCTAGTCTTCATTCGGAGGAGGCTGAGAGGGCCGTATCAAGTTGGCGCGGTGCTGAAACTGTTGAAGACCTCGCGGAGTCTATCAGAAAGGCGGTAAAGCCGGTGCAGAACACTTGGTTCTCCCCGCCATATAGAAGAAAGATGGTGAAGGTCTTAACGAAGAGGGCTTGTAGGGACTTACTGGTGGTTTGATGGTTACGAGGTCTGCCTCAATTCTCCTAGCAGCCATCCTGACATTGTCTCTGTTCGCGACTACTCCGGCTTCGTCACAAGAGCTAGATTCTTGGGAATTGGGCATTAACTACCCCGGAGAAGACTCAACAAACCCATTTCTTCTATCGGATCAGGGTTCTGCCAAGGTTGAGTTCTTCGTAGAAAACTCCGGACTGACGGAAATAACTGTTGAGTTCGAATTCAATATCCCATTCAGTGGAGATCTCGAGGCCCCCGAGGGAGAGACCATATCTGCAGGTTCGAATGACTCATTCGAACTCAAGATAAGCGGGATAGACGTTCTATCCCATGACGCGGAAAAGAAGGAGAAGTTCTCGATTACTGCGACCATAACAGCAAGGCAGGGAGTTCCTGACCCTCTATCTTCCTCGCAGAACAGGGAAGGAGATCTAGAGATTCCATCTATTTTCGATCTAGCAGTAGAAATTACTGAGCCCTTCGGACCCATGAATGCAGGTTCGGACACATTCATCACAGTCACTGTGACAAATAATGGAAACGCTCAGGACGGAGTCGGGGAAGTCGATGTCAAGGACGACTGTCCTCTAATGTCCACCGATAATGGTCTGGACTCACTACTTAGCGGGAACATCGAGGCAGGTAGGGAAAAGGATGCTGACCTCAAAGTTACGGCCTCGGAGAGTCATCCAAAGAGACATTGCGACATCACGGTAACAGTGACCTCAAAGAGAGAGATGTCAGGAGGAGGGAATGCCATCGCAGAGGGAGAGGTGAGAGTCACGGTTGAGCCCCCCCCATCAGGAGATTCTGGTTCCTCCGACCAGGGAGGGGGAAGTAGTGATACTGAGGACTCAGTTGAGTCCAATCTACCTGCTCCAGGAGCAATGATGGCCGTCTCAGGGTTTCTAGCTGCTCTATTCTTCGGTAGAGGGGAAG
>CAXEIX010000064.1:0-5435 GCA_963996605.1 uncultured Candidatus Poseidoniales archaeon
AGAGAAGAGGGGCGACCTGCTTCTAGAGGGGGTTCATTATTTCCCTAACAAAGAGATAATCGATGAATGGCGTGATTCTGGTGGTATTGCCACGGGTGTGGTGCTCTACGTGACTAGCGAAAATATGCACAGGGGGATGATTGCGAATCGAGAGAAGCACAATGGTAAGCAGGTTGATCACTACTTGCTAAACTTGGATAGAATCAGGGAGATACAAGAAAATCTGGTTGTATCTGGCTCTCAGTCAGAATGGCTGCTCGTAGACCCTACGAAGGAAAGCGACGCTGCGGGAATAATCTCCAATAGCCTTGGTTAGTGCTATGGCGGATTCTATCGTCCGAGCCAATGTGCTTCTGTTCGTTCCAAGAATGCTCTGACTCCGATCTCCTTGTCCTCGGTATCGAACAATGCCACGAACTCTGAGCGTTCCATTAGTACGCCCTCCGAGAAGGGCAATTCCAATGCGCCCCTAACTACTCGCTTTGCAACCCTGGTCGTGTATGGGGACTTCCGAGATATCTCCTCTGCAAGACTCATAGTTTCAGACTCAAGATCCTCGGGAGAGACCATCCTGTTGACGATTCCCATCTTGAGGGCTTCCTCGGCCTTGACCATCCCTCCGGAGAGTACAATCTCCATGGTCCTCCCATATCCAATTAGCCTGCACAGTCTCTGTGTCCCACCGCCTCCGGGTATCAGCCCAAGATTGATCTCTGGCTGTCCGAATGTGGACCTATCAGAAGCAATGCGGATATCACACGAGAGTGCTAACTCAGTCCCTCCACCCAGTGCGAATCCGTCTACCATTGCGATAGTTGGCTTGCAGATGTTCCATACCGCCTCCCAACCGTTGTCCTCGAAGAGTGGGAGGGCGGCATCCGAGTCCATCTCTGCGAATTCAGAGATATCGGCTCCTGCTGCAAATGCATGAGGCTTTGTCCTCTTTCCCTCCTCTGCCTCTGGTGGAGGGGCACCTCTGATTACGATGCATCTGACTGAGTCATCCGAGTTTGCTCTTGCCGATTCCTCCTTGATGGCTCTGTGTGAATCCGTATTGAGAGCATTGAGTTTGTCGGGCCTATTGAGGGTCCAAACTGAGATTACACCGCCTTCTGGACTTGATCCCTCAACGACGATGTCCTCGACCGTCATCACCTCGTCTGGCATGGTACGCCGAACAAGGCATATCGCTTCAACGTATCATCGGACTAATCTTCTGGCCCAATGGGAGGTGGGATGTCTGGCAGGGGAGGGGGTGGAATCGGCATCCCTGGAGTGGGGGGGAGGGGTGTGGAGGCGTCGTCTTGGGATTCGCTCATTTCTTCATGAGGAGTATTGAATTCTAATCTAGGAACGTCTAGTGAAACTCTGACCTTGAGGACTCTCTCATCATCTATCCTGACATAAGAAACACCTTGGGGAATTGTTGTGTCGGGTTCTTCTGGTTCGTAGAAGACCGCTAAGCCGTGTCCAGGGATACTTGTGAGCGTGGACAGGTCTTCCCCGTCCTCAACCTGGGCCCACTTTCTGGCTTCTTCGGATACTCTCTTTGACATTTCCATTCTTCTTTCACGATGAAGCCTGGCTCTGAAGACCTCTCTTCTCTCCCTCTGCTGGGCGAGATAAAAATCAACTTCGGCTTCTGCTTGAAGTTCCGGGTCCGAACTGGCGATGTGGACTCTAGCCGTACCTTCTACGTCAACATCTGATTCGGCTGTGATTACCGAGGATTCGGTGGGAGTGCTGCTTGCCGGGGCCATAGGGGGTTCGGGCATATCTGGTACCGGAATCTCATGTACGTTCTTCCTTCCCCTGCTCCTTCTGATCTTCGAGGAACGGACCTCTTCCAAAGATTCCTCCGAGTGAACAGGTGGTGGCAATTCTATGTCGCCGAAGTCGGACTCTGATTCGATGAAGGCGGGTTCTTTCTTCTTGGCCGAGGGTATCGGCCTCCTACCGGTGAAAAGTATCATTGAGACCATTAGAAGGATCAACACTGCCCCAGCAGCCTGCATGATGAGGCCCTCTGGAACGATGAATACAAGGTAAATTGGCACTGAAACAATACTCATTGTAATCAGTAGAAGTCGGGTTGCCGTAACCATCCTAGTACTGCAAGGAGGACAGCGTCTATTCACTTTGACGGGGGATTGAGGAGTTCTGAGACCTCCTTCAGGGCCATACCCCTATGCGAAATGGATGATTTTTCGGTAGAAGACATCTCCCCGCAAGTTCTTCCATCGCCATCATGTGGAATGAAAATTGGATCATAACCAAAGCCCATTTCTCCTGATATTTCTCTAGATATCACTCCGCTGCAGATTCCAGTTCCAGTAAGGATTTCACCTTCGACATATACTGCTGCTGTAGCCCTGAACTCAGCCTCTCTTCCAGACTCTGGGGGAATAAGATTCAGAATCCCGGACAATCCGATAGTCCCCTCGACATACGAAGAGAAAGGGCCTGGAAAACCCCGTAGTGAATCGATGAAGAGTCCCGAGTCCTCTGCTAGGATGATAGAGTCCTCCAGCTCCGTCCCAATCACCAAGTCTCTGGCTTGCATGACCTTCGAAATTGCAACTTCCTCTATTCCTTCTGCCTGTGGCTCAATCAATTCCGGGACTTGTCCGTGGATCAGTAATTGATCCACCTCATATCCGAGATGGGAGAGAATCTCAGATGCCTCCGAGACTTTGTGTCTGTTCCCTGTGGCGAAAAGAATACGCATATTTCCAACCCTAGCCGTGATACCTGACTCTCCCTGCGATTTTGCGAAAGCGGTCTAACACATCTTCAGCACTCTCTACATCTTCGTTAAAAGACTGTTTTTCCATGTATCCTTCACATACTCTGTCAATGGCATCATCAATATCAGAATGGCTGGCTCCGAGACATTCCCTGAGAACCTGTAGGTCTAGACCCAAATGTTCCAATTCTGGAGACTGTCTGGACAAACCGAAGTCGATAATATGGAGTTCTCCCTCTTCTGTAGACATTACGTTATGTGTGGTCAAATCGCCGTGAGATATCCCAATCTCATGGAGTCTACGGATCAACCCTCCGAGTGAGAAGAGCTCTTCACCAGAAGACTCGTCCGACTTGAGCAATTCGTAGAGAGTCCTTCCTTCGATTCTGGATAGTAGCATGGACGAGTTTCGCTGATCCAAGAACATCAGTTTCGGGGACGGGAATCCGACCGAAGATAATCTTGATAGGACTCTTGCCTCAACTGCCAGTCTTTGCCTAGTTAGTCTACGATCGAGGTCCGGATGCCTGTAAGATCGTGCTCTTCGCGACTTAAGGACAGCTTGCCTGCCCAGCCAAGAACCACTGGTAACAGTTGCCTCTGCACCCTCGTGAAGAACGTTATCGGGCTTCCACATTGGAATATCCCCGCTCGCCATGCAAATCCGATGCCAGATGACTTGAAAGCGGTTGCACTCAGACGATTAGTCGTTCGACATGGTTCTGGACATGCCAGCCGCCCCCATCCCGCGTGTTTTCTTGGGTAATTTCGGATATTCTGACTCTGAGATTGACAAGGAAGCGGTTAGGCTCCAGTATGCAATCAGGCAGCCGATGCGATGGAGTATGGAGGTCTGTAGATCTCTGGCCCCACTCACCCTTGAGATAAATCGTCTCAAGAAAGAGAAAGACGTGTTCCTTATCGCACATTCGTATCAGACTCCGGACATCACCTATGGGGTAGCGGACTCTGTTGCCGATAGTTATGCACTGTCCAAGGAGGCCCGGGATGCACCTCAAAAGACAATTCTCTTCTCCAGCGTTCGATTCATGGCCGAGACGGCTAAGATTGTCAGCCCGAACAAGACTGTGCTGCACCCATCCCCAGATGCTGGTTGCTCGCTAAGTGATAGTATAGAGGCAGAAGACGTAATCAGGATCAGGGAGGAATACCCCGGGGTACCAGTTGTCTGCTACATCAACACTAGTGCCGCTGTGAAGGCCGAGTGTGACGTGTGCGTAACTAGTAGCAACTACCTCAGTATTTGTGAGAGATTGCCAGGGGATAGGTTGATCTTCGTACCTGACAAATTCATGGGAAGGCACCTGCAGAATTCACTCAGGGGCAAGAAGGAAGTGATACTATACGACGGTGAATGTGAGGTTCATGCAGAGTTCACTGGACCAAAAATAAGGAACTGGAAGAAGAACATGTCAGAGAATGGAATCAATCTGAAGGTTCTAAGTCATCCTGAATGTGATTCGGAGGTATTGGAGGAGAGTGACTTCGTTGGAAGTAGCGAGTTACTGATGAATGAGGCGAAACGCCTAGCTAGCATCGGCGAGAGGGATATGATGCTAATTACCGAGTGCGGAACTGCTGACAGAGTGCTAGCCGAGGCTGAGGATAGCCTGAATCTGATGGGGGCATGCGTGATGTGCAGGCACATGAAGAAGACCCAGTTGGAGGATATACTTCAGGCACTAATTGATCCCTTTCCAGAGCAGATTATAGACGTACCAGAGCAGACTCTCAAGAGAGCTTCGAAAAGCCTGGATGAGATGTTCAGACTCGCTGAGTGATCTTCTCTATGCTGTATGACTGCAGCGTCCATAAGAAAATCAGTGGAATCATGGCTAGAATAGAGGCTTGTAGTAGTAGAGAGTTCCTAGGCTCTATTGTGTCGGTGAACGAGAATAGTTGAAGCTCCTTTTCCCCATCGTCATTGATTTCGATCCAAGCTAACCTCTCAAACAATATCTGTGGCTGAGTCTGTGATACTTCTTCATCAAAGGTGTATTGCTTGGTTTCTCCTGATTTCAACTCATGTACGTAGACATCATTGTTCCTCTGAGAGGGGATTGGGGTTGAGAGGATATCATCCCTGGTCACTTGAAGGAAGGCAACCCTGCCATCTCCGATACTGGGGTATGAGGAATCCCAACGAGGATTGGAAATGAGGGTCTGATTTATCGAGAGTGTGTCGACTAGTACGGTTCTGTTGAATGGGCCGACGTCAACAGTGGCTACAAGCCAATTAGAGTCCATTACGAGGTCTACGATTGTGGAATTTTGGAAATCAAGGATGGTTCCCGAGTTCATTATTGAATCTTCTATTCGCTCCGAAGACCTGGGGTCTAGTGGGATGGATATTGTGAGGTCCGAGTCAATGGAAGTTATGTTGACCAGTGGCCCTGCTTCCGATTTTTCTGAGATTGCTACGAGAGCGCCTGATGATGCCAGCACAGAAGAGTTGGTATTCAATTCTACAAACTCGGTTGACTTGTCCGAAGTATCAACTAATTGAAGGTCATTTGGCGAGAGTATTGCGAGGTGCTCAACACCGTTTGAGTCGGTTAGGATTGCTATGTCCACAATACCCTCGTCCAAACTCTCTTCGAAAATCGGCTGAAGAACACCTGATTCCTGGTTGTGCTCGAAATACTCTACGCTATTGTTATTGAAAATC
>CAXEIX010000065.1:0-5415 GCA_963996605.1 uncultured Candidatus Poseidoniales archaeon
CGCCGCCGGACCCGATTTCGCTTTTCCTTGTGGGTGGACCTATGCTGGTCTTGCTAGAGGTTGCTCTAATCTACGAGGGCTTCACAAATCGGGGATAGTGGCCTTTTCCCTCATTCTGACTGGCAGAACGGGTAAGGCTCCTGCATGGGCGGGAGGAAAAGGTCGCTGCATGTCCGATTGACCGATGATAGTCCCAGAACGCTAGAAGAATCCAGGGATATTGTCACTGCTTGGGTAGAGACCGGGCTCGGCACGTAGTCCTCTCCCGTCTGTGTGATCAAGAGTGTGATTCCATCCCCAGCGGGGACCACGACATCCATTCCGAAGAACTCCATCTTGGCTAGGACCGTGCTCCCGGGGGTTAGTGTCTGCCCTTCCTTCCCACCGGCATGGAACCGGAGGTCCATCACGGCATGCCCGAGGTGCATTTCGTCGGATGTGCGGACCATCTCAACGAACAGGTGACCAGATGTTGACAGCAGCCCAATCTGTGCCTCGACGTGGAATGTAGGTGTGCCCACGATGCGGGTTTCCCCCTCGAAGGATGGGCACTCTATCGTGGTCTGACTGCCGGAGGAAACCGTGGAGCCACCCAGCACGACCTGGCATTCGTCCATCCCCACCATCATCCATTTTACGTCCTCAGGCGGATACGTTGACTCGACTCTCCAGCCACCCATGTTGTCCTGTATCTCGGCGATCAGCCGTGGCTGCGGACCTGCGTCGCGCAGGTAGAAGTCGAACCACTCGAGTAGGTCATCCGCCCAGTCCCATCGGAGGGTGTACGGGTAGGCCTCGGCCCCCCTGCCGCTGGAGAGTCCGGAATGCCCGCTCTCGCGGTCTGGATAGTCGTGACCCCACTGTCCGTAGAGTCCCTTCACGTCGAAGCCAGCATCGATGGACATCTGGTGTACGGGGAAGGCCATATGCGGGTCTACGTTCCAATCCTGCATTCCATGGATTATGTATATCGAGCCCTGGTAAACGTCCAGAGCCCTCGTCAGGAAGTGCCTCTCCTCCCAGTAGTCGGATCCGGTCCATGCTAGGTTGTCACCGGTCATGTACGCAGCAGGCCCCGCATAGTATCCCTCCAGGTATCCCTCACATGCGTTCTCGATATCGCCGCTGTCCCCATCGAGGCCGAACGACCCGTAGACTCCGTTGTGCATGATCGCCCCTCGGAACTCCATGCTCCCATTTCGCCACATCAGGTCGTGGACTCCGATGAGGCCTGACATCGGCACTATGGTGGCCAGATGCTCGGACTCTGCGGCTGCGGCATTCCATGGGGTGCTTCCGTCGTACGACTTGCCTATCGCACCCACTCGTCCGTTCGACCATGTCTGCGAGCCGAGCCAGTCGACCGCCGCCTTGATTCCTGCCTGCTCGTCATGACCCATGAGGTCCATGCAGTGGTTGGACTCACCTGTTCCGAAGACTGAGACCTGAGCGACCCCGTACCCATGGGGGACGAAGTTCTCGATGAGGAAGCGTCCCAGACGGTCCGCGGGGGTCAAGGCATCAACGTCGCCGTCGTCGTAGTAGGGCCCTATCTCGGCAAGAACCGGTACCTTGCATTCCTCTGGTATATCCTCCGAACCCCAGTCGCACCCTTCGATAACAGGGAGCCAGAGCCCCAGGTGAACCTCGGCGTCCCCAGTCGCCCCTGCACCTCCGTCTGAGAGGTCTATCTCAGGCACTGGGACGTAGATGGAAAGGGCATCTCCTATGCCGAAGGACCCGTTCCAAGATACTCGCGAGAAAACATCGTCGGAGCGGTAGAACATTTCCGAGCGATTCTCGACCTCGGGGAGCCAGTGCTCAGGCTCTGGGTCCTGCTCTTCTGGCCCTGAGTCGAGGCAACCAGAAAGGGGCGCGAGTGAGAATACCAGCACCAACAGTACAGCAATACTACGTTCTGCCACGCTTGTGCCTAAGTGCACACGACTTCAACCCTGTCATATCCTGGACTTTTCAGTGGGGTGCTTGTCCCGTGCCCGCAAAAGGATCTCACTCTTCGACTCCGGCCTCGACCTCTGGGGCTTCCCCCTCGGAGAACTCGGAAATCGTCATCTGCTCCTCGGGAGCAAGGGATGCGGCCAACTCTGCGCTTGTGAGTCCCTGCTTGCTGGCCTCGGACCTGAACCATGCGCGGACCTTCCTGTACTCGACCTCCGGGCACCCGAAGTACTCTGCGAACCTCCTGGTCGTGGTCAGCCTCCTGGTCAGCCCCTCCCTCCTCCTGTCTATGAGTCCCATGGCGGCTAGGTCGCGAACGTGGTCGTACGCCTTCTGCCCTAGCATGTCCTTAAGCTGGGACTGGTGCATTGGCTGGTGGTAGGCTATTAGCGCCGCTGCAGGTAGTAGCCTGGTGGGTATGTCTGCCCTGAATGTCTCGGGGAGGAAGGCGGACATATCTGGCCTGACCTCTAGGATCCACCTGCCTGAGACGTCAGTTAGCTGGAGGGCTCCCCCCTCCCTGAGATCGATTTCCTTCCTCAAGGTGGAGAGTCCGACGTGTATCACTCCCTTCGGCTCTCCTAGCATCTCGGAGAACTCCTCGAGCGACATTGAGCGGCCGGCTCCGAAAAGGATGGCCTCCAGGATGGTGGCCAGTGCTGGCTCATCAGACATTTGGTGCCTCCATAGAATCGGGCTTCGGATGCAGCCTCTGGGTCAGCTCGTCGTAGTCCCTAGAATCGCCCCAGAGGTCTCCGAGGACGATGCGTCCGTTGTAGCCGCTCTCCTGGTCGAGCGAGATGTAACCCCTGTTGGTCAGGAATAGGGTCGAGACGAAGGCGGTGACTTGGGACTCAGTCTTAGCGCCCTGATCGTTTTGCCCTGATGGGGAGTTCCGATTCAGTTCGTCGGCTACATCTCTGAGCCCGACACCATGGGGGGTCTGCGCCCTGGACTTCAGAGCCTCCCACGTCCTCTTGAGGTCGCCCTCGAGGTCCTCGACGTGGAGGCTGCCGCTGAATCTTGCCCTCTCCCTATCGTGAGCCTCCCTCCTCTCCTTGGCGATTCTCTCTCTGGTCCTCTGCTCCTCTGCGATCCTGCTTGCGTCCTTCAGGCCCAGAAGTAGCTCGCCGAGTGTGACTGGTCGTCCCTCCTTGCCGTGGATACGCCCCTCGAACATCGATGGGAGTGCATCGTCAGCGGCTCCGGTCAACACACCGACCGAGAAGTTGTAGTCGGCATCATCGAACTCGGCCTCCCAGCCTCCGTCGAAGTCCCATTCGGCGTCCTCCTCGAAGTCCATTGCCCTCTCCTGGCGCTCTATCAGCGAGTTGGCCTGCCCGCGAAGTATCGACCATGCCATCCTTATCATTCGGCCGCATGAAGGGAGGTCGATGTTGTCGGCTCCCTGGATCCGCTCGTTGAACATCTCGATGAAGCTGGAGAGGTCGACGTCCCATGGGTCAAGGTCGCTGGACTGGAACATCTGGAAGACGAGGGCGACAGACCTGTCGAACGGGTCGATTAGGAACTGGTGCTCCGCCTCCTCCAGCGTCGACAGCTCCATCAGCCTGTCCAGGAACTTGCTCGTCTCCAGGTTCGGCTGGCCCTCGAGCAGTCGGAGGACGACGTCATCCCTCATCTGCTCGCCAAATATCACTATGCGTCCTCCCTGACTTCGATGCTCGGGCTGAGTGGTGATTCTTCCTGCTCGTCTACTAGTGTGGCTTCGGACTCCTCTATGTCCTCGCTGACATCCTCGGTTCTCTCCCTGAGGCTCTGAAGTCCGTCCCCCTCTGGATCGGGGATGCCATCCTGTGGAACTTCGACGCCAGCCCTGTCGGCCAGCCCACCGAGGCTCGGGGGCGCAGGTAGGGGTTCGGGGGTCTTCGGCATGTCAGCGGGGGCTGGGAGTTCCGGCATCGCCTCCCTCTCTGCTTCTGAGGCGGCCCTCGCCTTCTCCTCAGCCTCGATCTCGTCGCTCAGATCCAGTGCCGCTGCCCTGTCGAAGTCAGTAATCCTCTGACTGCACCCGTTACCGGCGTGCGTGATTCCTATGTGGTGGTCGGCTAGAGTTAGGCTGACCTTCCTCAGTGTGACCATGATGAACTGTGCCATTCCGCTCCTCATCCTGCATAGGGCTGCAATCTTCTCGGAGTTGAATGGGTCGAGGTTCTGGTCCACCTCGTCGAAGTAGTAGAATGGACTGGGCTCGTAGTCCTGTATGGCGAAAATAAGAGCGAGTGCGGCCATAGACTTCTCGCCTCCGGACAATGCGGTCCTCCTGGTGTTCTGGCTCTTGCCCGGTGGGACGCAGGCCATCTCCAAACCACCCTCGAAGGGGCTGTCCGTGTTCTCGAGTTTCAGCTCGCCTCTCCCGGTGGGTTGTAGAATCTCGTACACCCTTCGGAAGTTGTTGTTCACATGCTCGAAGACGTTGAGGAGTCGTGTCTTTCGTTCGTCCTCAAGTTGGTCGGCAATCGTGGACAGCTCGTCCCTCCTCTTCCTCAGAAGCTTGCCGTCTGCGATTAGGTCGGTGATGCGCGATGCGGCTGAGTCGTACTGCTCTATGGCGAGCATGTTGACATCCCCGAGGGCGCGGAGGCGGCGCTCGAGCCCCTGCACGCTCCGCTCCGCCTCCACGACTGTTGGCAGTTGCGCGTCTTCTGGCGGGATCGGTATGCCTGCTTCGTTCAGCTCGGCAACAATCTCGTCCAGCGCCTCGCGCCTCTGCTTGATTTGTACACTTAGTTCCTCCAATCGTCCGGAGATGTTCTGCCTCTCCTGGGAGATCCTCTCCAGGTGGGACCTCAGGCTGGCCCTCTCCTCGACTATCTCGTCCCTCTTGTCGTTCAGTAGCTTCTGCTCCTCGTCGAACTGGGAAGCCTGCTCCCTGAGTTCGAGGAGTTCGGAATCTGAGACGCGTATGCTCGAGTTTAGCTCTTCAATCTCCTTCTCTGCACGTGATATCGATTCCTGCTGGGACTTGACCTGCCTGTCCAGAACAGCCACCCTGTCAATCAGAATCTTGAGCTGCTGGGTGGAAGTCTCGATAGAGGCCTCCGACATTACTCGCGTCCTCTCGGCCTCGGTCCTGACCCTCTCTGCCTCCCTTAGCTTGTCAGAGAGGTGGTCAGGGGTGTGGTTCTGGAGTTCCTCAGCGGCTCTGGTTCGAGTTGCCGTTGCTTCTTCTAGGGAGGCGCGGGCGCTCTCGCATATCTCGGATAGTCTGGTCTTCTCGGACTCGCACTCTTCGAGCTCCTTGTTGGCCGTCTTGAGCTTGGCCCTGATCTCGCTGACTGCCTTCTCGGTCCTTTCCATGTCGGCCTTCCAGTTCCTGACCCTGACTGAGTGGTCGTCGTTGTCAAGCCCGTGAATCCTGTCTCGGAGTTCCTGTTGGCTCCTGCGCAGTTCCCTCAGAGCGCCATCGACCGTGGAGAACAGAAGTCCTGCCTC
>CAXEIX010000066.1:0-5402 GCA_963996605.1 uncultured Candidatus Poseidoniales archaeon
GGAGTTGGCAATCGCTGTCATGATGTCATTAGCCGACTCTAAGCAGACTTGCATCAGATCAATTGTTGTTATTGAGGACAGCATCTGCTGCTGAATCCTCACAGAACTGGATAGCGAGCCTGCAACCTGCCAGAGGAACAACTCTTGATCATCGGGTTCCGAAGAACTGGTGCTGCTTTCATAGTCAATTTGCTGCCCTCTCTGAAGACAGCTGACGATTATCAGGTTGGCCAATGGGGACACGTAGTCGGTAAAGTCCTCGAAGTCCTGCTGGTCATGGTTGTGGATAATTGGCTGCATTATCTCCGCTTCGCATCTCAGGTACAGCTTCCCCTCTTCCGAGGCCTGGCTCATCAGATCATCCACCGTGGGGAAGTGCGTCCCTACTACGCTATTATCGATGACCGGTTGTATCACTGCCTTGGACTTGAATCTCCTTCCGGAGATCAAATTGATCATCAGGTTAGAACCAGCCTCCTCGTAATCCTCTATCTCCACCAGGACCCCATAGGTCGCAGGTTGAGTCCAACCACCGACGTCTTCTGTGTCAGGGTCGAAGGAGATGTATCCGAATGGCTTCGATTCCAATATGCAGTCATCCATCATCTGCTTGTATCGAGGCTCGAACACTCTCAAGGTGGTACTGGACATGGGCATGAAGTCCGGGCCTAGGACAAACAGTGGCAGCGTAGTGGTGGGTATCATGCCAACTGATGTCGCCATTAGGACTTAATATTCTGTTTCCAGATTCCCCGTATGTCTCAATTTCGAAGATTCGCAGGAGAGGCAAACCTCACTCCTCTACCAATTGGAAAGAGTCGTCTGTGTCGACTTCCTGCAGAAATTTGCAGATATGGGGGTGAGGTGGAGGTTTGCCACTGCCCTCGCAGCCGAGTCTAATGACGCTCCTGCAGTTCCTATTGGCATTCCGAAGGCATCCCCAATGACCGAGACCCTGGATTCACTCTTGACAGAGCCCGAGCCGCTGATGGCCCGACTGAATCTCCACCTATGGGCCCTCCATCCTTCTGATGGGACTCCCAGGCGGCTCGTAACCTCTGCCACCATCTCTTCCTTGGAGTATTCCAGGATTTTGTCGCTCATGATGGGGTCCAGCTTGACCATCATCCCCTTGCCCTCTCCATATCTGGAAACGACGAAACCTTCTGGGACCGGCCCATCCAAATCCTTCGACGGCCCCCATGCCACCAAACATGATTCGCTTTTTCCTCTGAGGTTGAGGTCCAATCCCGAACACAGCGATATAGCCTGCTCCACAGGTGTCGCGACGATCAACCGATCATACGACTCCACTATTTCCCGACTCTCGGTTTCGACCCTAATCTCAACACTGCCCCCATCTTCTCGAATCTCCTCAACTCTACAGAGGTGGTTGATATTCAATCCCTCCCCGATAACCTCCAAAAGAGAAACTAGGGATTCCTTGGGGAAAATACTCCCCTCGTCGATCTCGATAATATCCTCATCCACCCATCCTGAGGCTAGTCGCTGGAACCAAGGTGGTACGGAGTCTAGAGTCTCGGACCCGATTTTCAATTTCTCTCCACCTCCAGAATCTACGGCAGTAAGCCTACCTCCCGCTCTCGAGCCCTTGTCCCAGACAGTTACATCGTGCCCGAGGTCATTTAGTAGCCTCCCTGCAAAGAGTCCCGATAGCCCCCCTCCGACAATTCCAACTCTCATCGAGCCTCCCATCGTAGCGTTTTCAGTCCAACTCTTGTACTTCGGAAAATCAAGGCGTTTTCTGTGAGACGAGGTAGCCCTCTTCCTTATCTTCCCCAAGACTGGGTCAGGCGGTCCGAAGGCCCTATCGAAAAGACCGAAGCACCACTGCACCCCAGCAATCGAGCTGGGGTCCCTCCCATCTAGTGCGAACCTGTCGTTGAATTCCAATGCCACTCGCATCGCCTCCGCGGGTTCTTCTATCCATCCTGCGAAAGCTTTCCCCCAAGTCATCCTGACATTGTTGTGCATAACACCGTGACGAATGAGTCCTATCTGGGCCGAATCCCACAATTCGTCTCCAGACTCGCCCCTCTCCATGTCAGACACATTGGGGCCTTCCGACTGAAACACCCTCCCTTCCAATGATTCCCTAGCCCACCCGGGAATGTTGCTCCAGTCCTCCGGGTTGTTCACGGCATGTGCATGATGCTGCGCGTGCTCTCTGAATACCAGCATCTCATCAAGAAATTTCTCCGCCCCCTTTCCACCAATCCTGGCAGCATCTCTGACCACTCTGGTCGGGGCTAACATCCCATAGTGGATCCAAGGGGAGATTCCGCTCACTCCACTCCTATCCGCAGCGTTGTTCCTTCTGGCGTGGTATCTCTTCAGCCCTGAATCGCACCATTCCTCCCAGTGTTCCAGAGCTGCGCACTCCCCTCCACGAATATCGGTAACTGGAACTACCGTTGGATCTATCCTGCATTGAGACAGAAGTCTGGCCCCACCGTCCAATTGGAGCTCCATCCTTGCATCCACTGGTTCGAATGGCGGGTCCCATCCATCCCGTATCCTCTTTGGATGGAATTCCAGATTCGGCCACGTGTTCGATACTCTCTCCCTCATAGCCTCTCCTGTAGAATTCCTGAATCTGAATGGCCGATCCTTGGACTTCCCAAATACAGGTCTCGGCAGTACGCAATGCGAGTCCACTTCGATCAGTTGGCATTCCGAACTAACCGCACTAGTCCACTCATCCCATGGGCTTAGATCTGCCATATCGGTGACGACCAAGGCTGCCTCACGTGCCATTCGCTTGAGGAAAGGACCTCTATTCCCCTCTCTGGAAACGTGTACCAAATGGTCTACTCCAAGACTTTCAGCATGATCAGCAACATCAGCCGCCCCCTCAAGCAGAAATCTGTGATGGCGATATGAAGCATAGGGATAGCGCTCATCAATGCCATGGTAAATCAGAAGTGGCAGGTCCAGCGATCTCGCAGCAACCCTTGCAACATCGAATGTCGGGGACTCTTGGAGCCTTATCGCCGAGCGCATCCAGTGAATTACAAATTCTGGTTCCTCATTTTCGGGACCAGGGTGGTATTTGCACCTCTCCAGTAGATGCCCATCCAACTCCAAACCATCGAGCATGACACTGATAGTGCACACAACATTTCAATTGTCGTTCAGGAAACTTACTCCGGTCATACTCTCGCTGACCTCCCACAGTCTTCTCGCCGTATCCTCATTCATGGCCTTGGGATTGATCTTCGCTCTCCCAGTCCATCCCCTCATCTCGATAATCCCAGTCGGCCCCCAATACGGGTATTCCAGGGCCTCATCCTCGGTAGCTGCGTAGAGAGTCGCCTCTGCGCCCCTCTTGGCTGGAATCGCAACGATCACATTCAGGAATCGCCAGAACAGTGAGTACCTCTGCAGGTCAGTAGCAGAGTATCCGGGATGGCTCGCTATCGCCGAGACCCCAGATCCTCTTCTCTCCAACCTCCTGGCCAACTCAAGGGAGAAGATCAGGTTCGCGATCTTACTCTGGGAGTAGAAACCCCACTTGTTGTACCTCTTCCTTTCTCCGTGCAGGTCTTCGAAGTCGATTACCCCTGGGTTGTGGGCGATGCTCGATACCGTAACGACCCTACTTCCTCGGGTCTTCTCAAGGACTGGCATCAGATGCCCTGTCAGAGCGAAGTGACCCAGATGATTGGTTCCGAACTGGAGCTCGAATCCATCCTTTGTCCTTGACTTCGGGGGTATCATGACACCAGCATTGTTGATCAGGATATCCAGTCTATCACTCTCGGAAAAACGTCTTGCGAATCCCTCTATGCTACTGAGGTCGGCCAGATCAAGTACAGATACGGAGATATCGGAGCGGGGGTATTCCTCAACTATCCTCTGACGGGCACTCTCCGCCTTCTCAGAATTCCTGCATGCCATAGTGACGCTAGCCCCCTTGGAAGCAAGAGCACGGACCATGTAGTAGCCGATTCCCGTGTTGCATCCGGTGACAATGGCAGACTTTCCGGTCTGATCCTCGATCATCTCCTCGCCCCACTTCATGAAATATGCCTACAGTCTGACTATTTCAAGATGGGTTTTGTTCCGCCCCATGCCACTCCAACTCCCAGATGGCACCGGCCTCGTTCTCCCACCATAGCCTTCCTTCCGAGTCTAGGAATACGGTGACATTGTGCCATGTGTTCTCCACAGGGGTCCTCTCGAAGTGTCCTAAGAAGTAGGACGAATTCATCGGAGGTCCACTGGAGCCGTCCCCCTCGCCCATCCAGTGGTAGAACTCGTTTAGGAAGCAGAGGCCGCCCATCGACTCGTCCGAGAAGAATAACGTCTGATTTCCATACGGGCTGTCCGGTGCGAGGAGGTCACCGTACTGGCTACTTGGGTAGCCACAGCCGGATATCTCCTCCGGCCCCCCCTCTGCCACTAGAAGGCTAGAGTCGGCCAGAGGCCTCTCGGTCATATGTGAAGGGTCTATGTTCACCGAGCTCAGTCCTCTTGTGACAACTGGCCAGGGATCATTCTGGGTGAGGAATGCCCACCCGCTGGTTTGGTTGGAGTAAGCCCACTCCTTGTAGGACTCCGTGAACCACACCATCTCTGCCTCAGTATGATTCCTGTCGCTGATGTGGAGGACTCCGAGGTTTATCTGGCTCTCGTCGCCGTCATGAGGTGGTATCCTAGCCCCGTACATGTCGATGAAGTCCTGCGTATCAAACTCGATTACGCGCTCTGCAGTCACATTCGTTCCCGTACAGAAGAGAGCCTGCTCCTCAGTAACGCATGACTCCACAGTCTCGTTGATGAGCTTGTAGTTGATCTCTGTGGCATCCTCCGCAGCAAGGAAGCCTGCCATGTAGAGGAAGATGTCGGACCAGACCATTCGCTCCTGTCCGTCCGGGACGATCCTGAATGAACCGTTGTCGTGAATCAGTCTGACCTCCGTTCTATCGCCATTCTCATCCTCTATTTGCACTGCATGCGGCCATCCTCTGTCCGGGTCCCAGAATGGTCCCGAAATATCGCCTCTGACCGTGGTGTCGCTGTCGAGGTGCATCCCATCGCCGCTGTTCCAAGCTCCCTCTCCCTGTTCCGGGAAACCCCTAGTATCCAGCCCCAGAAGGCCGTGCGCCATCTCGTGACTCAGTCCGAATGATGTGACGTACTGCATGTGTAGGATGCCCCTTAGTTCCGGATGCTCCTTGCCGTCTAGCGGGGAGTAGCAGTGCGAACTATGCTCACAGGGCGGCGTCATTCCGATATTTCCCACCGGGTCGTGGAAGCGAACGTACCCGGCCCCCCCAACGGAGTCCCTAGTCTGGATTGCGATAAAGTCGAAAACGTGCCCGGAGGCATTCCATGCGTCGAAGCAGGCGCTACAGAGTGAAGGGCTGACGTGCTCC
>CAXEIX010000067.1:0-5286 GCA_963996605.1 uncultured Candidatus Poseidoniales archaeon
CATGCCAATCAGCAGCGCGCTCCAATTTCCCTGCCCCTCTGCCAGTATAGTGGTGAAGTAAGCGAATGCGTTTGCCTGTGGGGCTAGGAGTTCTATGGTGCCGTCTGCGAGAAGCTTGGAGAGGAAGATTGCGACGCCTGCGCCTAGTATGGCACCGGGAACGACGCCCATTATATTGCCCTTGGAGATGTGATATGGCCTGTTTCCGATGTACAGGCTGTTCTTGTAGTCCCCAACCACGGTTCCGCTCATGCTGATCGCTGACCCGAACACGGTAGTCCCGACCAGAGACATCAGTATCGACTCCTCCTTGGTCAGGCCGACATCGAAGTTCAGGAAAATCATGAGTAGGATTAGGAGGACGATGAACGAGGTGCCCGAGACGGGTTCGATTCCGGTCTCGCCCATCACTCGAACGGCGATTGCGCCCAAGAGGAATGTCGTCGAGAGGAGGACGATCGAGAAAATCAGCGAGGGGACTGCAGGATATCCGCCCAGGACGAAGATGAGCGTTATTGCAAAGAGAGAAATCAACATGAAAATTGGGATGTGGTAGAGTGGCCATTCGTACCATCCCTTACCGTCGACGAACTCCTCGCCCTGCTCCCCGGTGAATGCCTGGGTGATGTCCCCGAAAATCCCGATGAACGTGGGAGCCATCTTGAACAGTCCGAGGAACCCCCCTCCCAGAATCGCACCTATGGCAACGGTCCTGACGATCGACCCGAATGCCTCCCATTGGACGGTGGGGCCTAGTTGTGTGATGTTGACATAGGTGCCCTGGCCGGGGTCGTACACCGGCACGTCCTGAAGCACGGCTAGGGGAATCAGCCAGAACCATGCCAGTATTGCTCCTAGGTTCACCAGAAGCGCGGCTCTGAACTTCATGAACCAACCTATCGCAAATAGGGTCGGGCTGAGCTCTACCCCAAGGAACGTGTAGGACATCGGGTTGCCCTTCTCGTAGGTGGTAATCCCCCCATAGGGGGCATACTGCCCCTCCACAAGCTCGCTGGGCTGGTGGATCCACCTCTCCGTGTAGACCGAGGCGAGGCCCCACTTCTCCCCCGAAAGGGTCATTGCAAACCAGTCAGCGATGCTGCTCGGGACTCCTGCGATCTTCTTGGACCACCTTATTGGGTAGTCTATGACGAACATCAGGCCCATGGTCAGGATGGTCCAGACGCCGACGGTGCGCAGTGACTCCCGTGCCGCTTCCGCGGAACCGGAGCTGACGTCGGAAGAGATGTCCAGCATCTTCAGCGTGGCTTCGAAGCCCGGCATCGGGAGGGGGTCCTCGACGAGCCAGACGCGTCTGAAGATGATGAAGTACATCACGCCTAGGAATCCGGCGAACATAGAGGCGATTATTCCGACGAATGCTAGGTTCAGGGTGTCCACAGAGCCAATCAGGTGTCCATCAGCGAGCTCGTATTTCTCAGAGTAAGCGAGAAGGAAGATGGCCGGGAATGTGAAAATGAAGCCGATGGAGGCATTTGTCGCCCCAGTGGTAGCACTGGTGGCGATGTTTACCTCTGATGGTGACCATTGCAGGGCCATTCCGAGCAGGTATGCCACGTACCATGCCGCCGACACCGCTAGGCCGATTTTGAGGCCGATGTAAGCGGTGACACCGCTGAAGACCGCCCCCACTAGTATCCCGATAAGCACCTTTCGAGTGTCCCAGTGGCTTACCTCGAAGGACTCGTTGAGGTTCTTCTCCTCCAGGTACTGCTCCAGCAGCCCCGTGTTCAGGTTGTTGTACATGTCATCGTCGAGCCATGTTAGGGTGCCCGATTCGATGGCCTCTAGCCCCGAAGCGGTGACGGGTTGCCTGTAGGCCGAACGCTCCACGTCTGACATGTCTCTCGTTCTGAGCGTGCGAGAACGACGCTTATACTTCACGTGGCTGGGAAGGCGGCATATGGGGAAATGGGGGCTAGTGGTCGCGGCTGATCTTGAACCTGCCCATCGCTTCCATCCACTGGATCTCCCCTCCTGACTGCAGGTTCATTCCTTCCTCTACTGGCAGTATTAGGGTCTGGTAGGTCTTGTTGTCCATGGCATGGACCTCGTTCCCCTGTATGTGGGTGATTATCGCGGATCCCTTCTCTATCATTGGGATGTTGATCGTGTCGGTGACGGTACCGACGTGCGAGCGCTTCTGGCCGGTGAAGATGTCCTCCAGCTCGATCCTCGCCTTCGCAGAGCCGTGTTTTCCGGGTTTGGACTTGGACATGCTGAGGATCTTGTAGGCGCTTTCGTCGATCGCGACGTATCTCCCTACCTTCAGGGTCCTGATTTCTGCGCGAGTCGTGCCTGGCATGCCCCCCTTGTCCGATGGGGGACTTATCAGCATTGGGTTGTGGCCCCGAGCCGGGTGCCGGGTGACCCCCGGCCCGGGGTTATGTTTCGCCGATCCTTGGATCAGTCGTCCTTGCGTCGTCCTAGCATGGCAGCGCCAAGCAGGGAGATGACCGCGAGCGCGGAAGCGAACCCGGGGGTGAACCCTGGCGCTTCCTGTGCGTCGTTCTCGATCGGGTTGTTCCCTGGCTCGCCTCTGTTGTCCTCGTCGTCGAGGGCGTCGCAGATTCCGTCGCCGTCGTAGTCCGATGGCACTGAGGCTGCGTTCTTCGAGTCAGTTCCGCAGGAGTACTCGTCCACGTCCATCACGCCGTCACCATCGTCATCGTCGTCGGCGTTGTCGCCGGTTCCGTCGTCGTCGGTGTCGTCCCACTCGGCTGCGTCGGTCGGTGCCCAGTCGTCTGCGTTGAGCACGGAGTCGCCGTCGATGTCGGAGTCGGAGTTGTCGCCGACGTTGTCCCCGTCGGTGTCCAACCACTCGTTCTCGTTCATCGGGAACGCGTCGTCGGAGTTCAGGTATCCGTCCTCGTCCCTGTCCGCGTCGGCCACGTCGCCGATTCCATCGCTGTCGTAGTCCCTCTGCTCGTTAGCGTCGTTGGGGAACGCGTCCAGTCCGTCCGGTGTTCCGTCGTTGTCATCGTCGGGGTCGGCGTTGTCGCCCACTCCGTCCATGTCAGCGTCTGCGCTCTCACTGGCGTCCAGCGGGAATGCGTCGGATCCGTCCTCCACTCCGTCATCGTCGTCGTCGGTGTCAGCGTTGTCGCCTGTGCCGTCTCCGTCGGTGTCGTACTGCTCGGTCGAGTCCATCGGTGCCCAGTCGGCAACGTCGGGTACGCCGTCGTTGTCGTCATCGGAGTCCGATGCGTCGTCGATTCCGTCGCCGTCGTTGTCGGCAGCTGCCGTTGGGTCGCTGTCGAAGTCGTCCTGGTCGTTGTCGATCCCGTCACCGTCGGTGTCGTTGTCCGAGTTGTCGCCGATTCCGTCGCCGTCTCGGTCGGCGTCCTCGGTCGGGTCGTATGGGAACGCGTCCAGGCTGTCGGGCGTGCCGTCGTTGTCGTCGTCGCCGTCAGCGTTGTCGCCGATCCCGTCCATGTCCGTGTCGACTTGCTCGGATGGGTCGTATGGGAACTGGTCCCACTCGGTCGAGTCCGCGGTGTAGCCCGGGTTCTCGAAGTCGAAGCCCTCGTTGGTGTCGGTCGCGAACTGCCAGTACTCGTCGAAGCTGAACGAGGAGCTGTTGTCAGCGTCCCATTGCAGCAGGAAGCCTCCGATGCTCTCGTAGAAGGCGTCCCAGTCGTCCTGGGATGGCCATGGCTCCGGCTCTCCGGGTTCGTCTCCGTCTCCGGGTTCGTCTCCGTCTCCGTCTCCGGGTTCGTCTCCGTCTCCGGGTTCGTCTCCGTCTCCGTCATCGTCGCCAGGCCCCATCATCGATGCTATGCAGTCAGGTACTCCGTCCATGTCATCGTCGGTCGCGAAAGCGGGTCCTGCGATGATTGCATCGGCGTATCCATGGGCGCTGTTATCGGCAGCATCGATCCAACCTGAGACTACGGCCAGGCACGTGTCATTGGATATCTCCAACTCCCAGCCGATGTCCTCAGTCGATCCAGTGCTGTTGAATGAGAATGTTTCTCCTTCCTCATCCGACATCACTGACTCGTCTTCTCCATCTGCGCAGTCCTCCATGCCGTCGTTCACCTGGTAGATCCATATCTGGGACCCATCCATGCAGTCGAACCAGTTGATCGGGTCGCCGTTGTCATCGTACTGCTGCTCGTCCGCACCATCCTCGCAGTCGGCGTAGCCGTCGTTCACCCATCCGAACGGAATCTCGTCACCGTTTCCACAGATGAACGTGGGTTCGGTTTGGCCAGATTCAATCCAGATGATCGAGACTAGGTAGTATGTCGTGTTGTTCATCAAACCGCCGAGATGCCATTGCATGTCCCAGATCCCTTCACCGAGGTCGTACCCGATGTTGCTAAGGATGAATTGCAGCTCCTCATCCATGGTGATGTTATCATCTTCCATTTCAGAGAAGTCCGCCAGGTCGATGTTCTGGAACCCGCCATCATCTACGTGAAGCTCGATGTCGATATGGGAAGAGTTGTGGCTCGTGGTTCCGATGTCATCGCCATCGTCTCCGCCTTCGTCGCCCTCATCGCCATCGTCAGTGCCCTCGTCGCCATCGTCAGTGCCCTCGTCGTCGGCATCGCCGCCGTCTTCATCGAGGTCGTCGGCGCAGTCGGCACAGCCTCCCCACTGGAAGGTCCATGCGTGCATGAGCTCCATGAGGGAGCCCTCGCCGTCGCCGTCAGCGTCCACGGTGTGGAAGCCGTCTGCGATGCAGTCGACGAACGCCGCGGTTTCGTCCATTGAAAGGAACAGTCCGCAGTTGTTCACCGGGTTGATCGCTCCGTCGTTGTCGAGGTCGTCGTCGAGGTCGTCGCACACCCAGTCCTGGTCGAGGTCCGCTGGGGACTCTTCGCCGTCCAGGTGGTTGGATCCGCAGAGCCACTCTTCGTCGTCGGCCCATCCGTCGCCGTCGTCGTCCCAGTCCTCGTACCACATCGTCATGTCGCAGTCCACGGTGAAGTTCTCGTCACCGGTTCCGCTCATGTCTATGACTCCCGTCATCACCCAGTCGGGCAGACCGTCGCCATCGGTGTCCAGGCTCACGCATGGGTCCACCGGGTCCAGGTCGAACTCGTCGTAGACGCCGTCGTTGTCGTCGTCTGGGTCCATGTTGGTCAGGTTCTGCGAGATCGGCAGGCTGACGTCGTCGATCCATACCGTGTCCGAGTTGCTGCTGACGCTGCCGTCCTTGTAGTACATCCACTCGAAGGTGTGCCATCCTGCGCTCACCGTGGTGGTGTACGTTCCGGAGGTCACGCCGGACCAGCTCTGGGTCAGGCTTCCGTC
>CAXEIX010000068.1:0-5276 GCA_963996605.1 uncultured Candidatus Poseidoniales archaeon
TGGATTCATTTCTCTGACATTTGCCCCAATGAAACCCATACAGACCGTGGGTTGGGCTTTAGCAGGCGGAATTGTTGTAGTTTACTTCATGACCATGCTCATGGTCCCAAATCTAACAATCTTACTTGATCTGAAAAAACCCTCACATCCACCTCCCAAGGTTTTCGTAGCCGCTGTAAACCTACCAGTCAAGTGGTCTCGAATAACATTGGTACTATTCCTAACTCTGATGATTATCTCTGCTGGTTATAATAGACAGAATGTTGAAGAAAATATTGACCTGCTGAAAATGGCTCCAAATGAGGTAGAAGCAGTTCAGAAGATGGACGTATACTCTACTGAATTCGAGGCTGGGCAACCAGGATTCCTGTTGGTCGAAGCAGATATTAGGGCAGACCCTGAATTGGGACTCGGCTCAATTACCGCCGATCACCCCTATGCAAATCTCGAAGGAATAGAGAATCTCGAAGCGAAGTGCAATGATGTGGAAAATGCCACTGCAGTATCGATTGTATTCCTCATGAAAGCCATTGCTGTCGGAGTTAATGTCTCGGGATCACCCATTAATGATTTAATTGAAGATACGCCCTTACCAGATCCGATCAAAGAGGTCGCCGAACTGATTTTCGATCGTGACCAGGCTGGTAATGTCTCATTCTGGTCCATTCTAGATACATTGGATGCCCAGGAAGACGACGGTGGCAGACAAGTACAGAATTTCTTGCTTTACGTATTCTACAATAGCATGACTGAGGAAATGAGGGAGCTATTCATCTCTCCAGACTATCAACGCACACTGATATACATCGATATGCCATTCATGGACGTAAAGGCGACAGCTGCTACCGCAGAGCAAATCAACCTGTGGGCAAAGGCCGCAGGAGATTCTGAGAATCCAATATCGGTACTAGGAGACACACTCATCGGCGTAGCATCGATAACAATTGAAGTGAATAACCTGATCGTAGAATCTCAATGGACCTCTTTGGCATTCGCATTGGGTTTCACGATAGTCACTCTTGCACTTGTCTTCAGGGACATCAGATTCGCTTTACTCACTACAGTTCCTGTTGGATTTACTGTTGCTATGCAGTGGCTTGTAATGGATTCCGGCGGAGTATCCCTATCACTAGTTACTGTAATGATTGGATCGATCCTTGTAGGGGTTGGAATAGACTTCTCTATTCACATTGCTAATAGGGTAAAGGAATTGGGCGGTTCCTTAGATGCTATTCGTACAGCATGCGCAAGTACTGGAATGAGTTTATTCGAAGCAACAACGGTTACTGCTGCAGGAATGACATGTGCTTACCGCATCCCAATCGAGGCAATCACACCTTTCGTTACAGTCATTATCGTCCTTCTGATTATTGCAGCACTCTCAGCTTTACTCCTATTGCCTGCCATTTACTCCTTTATGGTCACATCCAACCTTGGCCTCACTGGAGGGGCCTCAGCAATGATCCAGTCATCAGGACTCTCTCAAGTATTATCCAAGAGAGATAGCTCTGGAAGAATAGACTCTGCAGAGTCTACTTCGGACTATTCAAAAGACGCTTGGTGAAGAAACCTTGATTTCTCTCCTATTGGTAGGACATACATGGTGAATTACTGGCTAATGAAGAGCGAGCCCCATGTATATCCCTGGGAACAATTGGTCGCAGACGGATCTACACACTGGGATGGCGTTAGGAACTATCAGGCCCGGAATATCATGAGGGACGATATGTCCGTTGGTGACTATGTTCTTTTCTACCACTCAAATTGCAAACCGCCACACATAGCCGGTGTCGCCAAGGTCTGCAAGGAGGGGTATCCTGACTTCACAGCCCAAGATAGTAATTCAAAATATTTCGATCCTAAGGCAACTCCCGATAATCCACGCTGGATAATGGTGGATATCGAGCCAGTTTCAAATCTAGAACCAGTAGGGTTGCCAGATTTACGTGCAAATGGTGATCTGGAAGGGATGCCTTTGCTACAAAGAGGTCAGAGGCTATCCGTGCAACCCGTTTCCGAAACACACTTCATGATAGTATGTGCAATGGGCGGGCTAGAAAATTTAGAAGATTAGGCGATTCTGTGACTTATTCTATTGTTGCAACGTGCCCGGACACCGGTCAAATCGGGGTAGCCGTCCAGTCCCATTGGTTTGCCGCTGGAGTAGTTTGCTGGGCCAAAGCAGGTATTGGTGCAGTTGCGACCCAGGCTATGGCATTAATTGAGCATGGGCCTCTTGGAATCGAATTATTGGAGGACGGAGCGCAACCCCAAGAAGCTATGAAGAGGAGACTTTCATTGGATAAGTCTCCCGAAATTCGACAAGTGGCCATGATCGACTACAAATCTAGAATATCCACCCATACTGGATCTGATACCATCCCTGAATCGGGTCATTTTGTTGGCGATGGTTTCTCCTGTCAAGCGAATATGATGTGGAAATCTACTGTTTGGGGGTGCATGGCTGATGCATTTGTTGGTTCTGAAGGGGATCTATCGAGCCGGATGCTCGCTGCTCTATTTGCAGCAGAGGCCGAACAGGGAGATATTAGGGGGAAGCAATCAGCGCGCTTGCTTGTAGTAGATTCGGATATTCAGCAATATCCCTGGCAAGGGACAATTGTGGATATACGTGTAGATGATAATCGTGAACCACTAGAGGAACTTGATAGGCTACTGAAAATGCATAATGAATATGCGAACATCAATAGCTTGGACGAGAAATCAATTTCACAGACTAAGCATACAGGTAATCCCGAGATCGCGTTTTGGAAGTCAATCGGGTTGGTACAATCGGGCCAAATAAGTGAGGCTAGGGAGTTAGCCTTGATTGCATTTGAAGAAAATAGTGGTTGGGAGGAACTTCTTCTTAGGTGTGCCAAAAATGGTCTAGCTGGAGTTACAGACGATACAATTAGAGCGTTGCTGCACACCAAATAAGATGATTAGTCGGTGGGCACGTCCTCGGTGGACGCTCGTCATCAAAGAGACTTGCACCCCAGTCTTCTCCGTCCCGAAGTCCCAAGGCATCCAGCATCCCCGGTCGGGCTGCTCGCTTCCGCGCCTGACCTGGTTCCCGGGCGTAAGACGTTCGGCGAACCCCTCCGGGTTCCCCTCCTGCCAACCTGGATCTCTTGGGGGCGAGACATCGCAGTCAACTGGGGTAATCTCAGTGGTTCGTTTGCGCCGCCCTCGGACTTCGGGTCACCATTTTCGACGATTTGTGAATAATAGAGCACGTCAACTCCCCCCCTAGCCCGTATTTGGCGAATAGAGGTAACGTATGAACATGACAGTTCATGACTCGTATTTCGAAGGACATCCAGTTTGAATCTCAAATGAGTCGATAAGCCAAATTCCATTTTGCGTTACTAAGTCGCCCCGTACAGCAATTGTCCTCCCTTCATCGAAACCATCGGGTATTGGTGAATGGGTGAAATCAACGAATATTTCGCCAGATACTCCTTCAAGGATGAATCGCATTTCCTCATAATCCATTGAATCAATTGAAACGACGCCTCTTACAAATATCTGGTTATCTTGGAACCTTTCAGGTTCCTCCATAATCTCATCTACTGAATATTGAATCTCTGGATCGACGCTTGCCATCATCAATCCAAGTACTGCTAACGAGGCACTGAAAACTATCGCAAGCCTTGAGATCCTTGTAAGCGCCATGAGTGATTCTGATGGACCCTTGCTAAATGTGTTTGTATCCCACTGCTTCGCTAATAGAGGAAAAACCAGATTCACGAACTCGGCCTTTTAGACCCTTAACTATAGATGAAACTATTGTTGGGCCATTGAAGACAAGAGCAGAATATAATTGGAGTAGAGATGCTCCAGATATAATCGCCTCCCAAGCAGAGTCTTTTGAGTCAATGCCTCCAACTCCGACAATGGGAATTTTTCCATTTGTTTCATCGTATGCAGTATTGATCACTTCCAGTGCCCTTGACTGTAGTGGACGTCCGGAAAGACCACCCTCACTAGAGAATGCCTTACGAGATTGTGTCGTTAGGGGAATTGGTCTTTTTATTGTAGTATTTGTCGCAACTATGCCATCAATACCCAATCTCTGTGCGATTGAGATGGTATCTCTTATCTCATCATCAAGGGCGTCGGGAGAAAGCTTCAGCAGGTATGGTTTTTCACCTCCTTTCTTCGATCGTACATTATTACATGATTTTAGTATAGATTCCAGGTAATTACGATCCTGGAGTTCACGAAGTCCGGGGGTATTGGGGGAAGAGATATTCAAGACAAACATATCTGCATGGTCCCATAGTAAATCGATTGTAGAGGCATAATCATCTCCAGCATGCTCATTGGGAACTTTCTTGGAACGGCCAATATTTGCAGCGACTGGATTATTGGGCCAAAGGTTTGCGGATTTCCTATCCACTAATCTTTTCCGAATTTCGGATGCTCCCGGATTATTGAAACCCATTCTATTCACAAGTGCCCGATGTTTGTTAGCCCTGAACATTCGAGGTTTGGGGTTTCCTTCTTGTGGGTACCTAGTTACTCCTCCATATTCACACCAAGAGAAACCCATTGCTGACCACGCCAACAAAGCCTCTGCCCCCTTGTCGAAACCCGCTGCTAGTCCAAGAGGGTGGTGGAATAATTTCCCAAACACCTCAATAGGTACTTCTGGGGCCTTGTATAAGGAATTTAGAACCGATTGTCCAATATTCGACTCTCCAATAGATTTCAGTGCCTGCATAGAAAGGGAATGTGCACGTTCGGAATCAATAAGACGCAAGGCAGGATTCCCAAATAGTGCCCATGCTGCTCCCATAATATTGCCAATCGCAACTATTCTTCAATGGTTACGCATGTTTTGACCTCTAACTGAATATTTCATCATTGAAAGACCCGGTTACGCGCGTAAGCGCGTGAGCGCGCGTTGACACATCTTCCGAGCACTCATGTTTATACAGGTCTTGTATCGGCAACTCAAATCCGAGGAGACCTCATGAAACTAGTAATTCTCGAGTCGGGGGCCAAGGCACGTACTATCAAAAAATACCTGGGAAAGGGTTGGATTGTTGATGCATGCAATGGTCATGTGCAGGATCTACCATCTAATCGAAAGAATAAGGACAGTTCCAAGGCAATGTGGTCCTCTAAGCCCGGTGAACTACCCAAACCACCATGGTCATGGACAGATAGGGCCGAGAGGATAATGACAAAAATCATATCCAAGGCAGAAAAGGCCGGTGTCGATGAGGTTTTTATTGCAACTGATCCAGATAGGGAGGGTGAGTTTA
>CAXEIX010000069.1:0-5269 GCA_963996605.1 uncultured Candidatus Poseidoniales archaeon
CTGCACCCATATCTCCGTGCATTGTAATCTTACTGAAGAGACTAGACACATGATCAATACAGAAAGGATATCGATGATGCCTGGAATTGGTGCCGATGGAATTGATTGTGGCAACCATATAGTGAGTTGTGCAAGGGGCGGAATAGTCGATGAAGATGCGGCACTGCAAGCATTGGAAAGCGGACAATTGCGGACTCTGGCATTGGATGTATTTGAATCGGAACCTCTTGGACAAAGCCCCCTCTTGAATCATGACTCATTCCACGGTAGCCCCCACATTGCTGCTTCCACTCTTGAAGCACAAGCTAGAATTGGCATAGAGATGGCATCACTCTTGATTGAGTTCTTCGATTCTGGTAAAACTAGCACATCACTGAATTTCTGATGTCGGGACAATCTTGATGCCACATTGCCCAGATATGTTGGCGTGAATGTGGGGGGCCCGTGCAATTACTTCGGTTGCCGACGGACTGCACAGTTCAACAGTGATTTTTGCTACAAACATAGAAATGAGATTTCACAGAAAACAAAAAATTCTGATGATAACCACAGTGATGACGTGTTTGACAACGACAATCAGATAATTAAATTCGAGATTGATGGGAAAAAGAAGACCATAGATTCCAAGGAACTCGACAATCTTCTTTCACTCTTGAAAGGGGCCGAGAAATTCTGGATCGTTGATCTGACACTTGACGAAAATGAATTTGTTCAATATGCAATAGAAAAGGGCGAGCTAGAGCATTGGGACAGATTGGAAATGATAGAAAGCAAAGAAATGTCCATAGAACGGGCATTCTCCACATTAAGAACCAAGATTACGGGAGACTATTCCGGGCACCAATTATGGTGGAATAACGAGCTCCAAGAATCGCATACCGGAGAAGAGTTAGACTTACCCCAGAGGTTTGAACAGGAAGAAGGAAATCGAAAATGGGTCGGTATTGCGATTGTAGCGACTCTATTCTTTTTTATTTTTATCATCTTCTCTGCTGAAAGTCCTGAATTAGCACTGGGGAATTTCGTCGGAGAGGCTATGTGCCAGGCTGTTTGCGGTATTGGGGCGCTATTTGGCGGAGCCGGAGCCTCCCAATTAGGTAGGTCCGACTCCGGGAAATTTACCAAATAACCTATTCCAGGTTGTGCATCTGTTCCAGAGTATTGGAGAATATTGATAGTTTCTCAGGGACTACTATCCCCGAAATCGGAGATCTCAGTGATACGCCGGATTCCTTCTTAGCCTTCCATACCATGGAATTGAAGGACTCCAATTCATCGGTCAATGATCTTAAATCATCGAATCTTTCCCTGTTTAATGACGGGGGCAATCGTGGGAATTCCTGAACATCAACAGCGCTATTGCCGTACAGTGTTGTACTGAGGTAATGAGTGAAGAATGGACATATCGGGGAGAAGACACTCAATAGGTCCCGGACAATCCGGTGCAATGTCCATGCGGCCGATGCGTTGCCGTCGTACAACCTTGTTTTTGACATCTCCAACCAGTGGCTGGGCAAGATGCCAGTCCCAAACGACTTGATAGCCTGGGCGGCTGAGTAAATGTCGACCTCTTCCCAAGCATAATTAACCAATGCAAGCGTTTCTTCGAACTCAGCAAGTATCCAAATATCTTCTACCTCTAGTTCTGGCGGTAGACTCAAATCATCAGGGGAATCAAACTGACTAGCAAACCTCGCTATGTTGAAAATCTTGGTCAATACCCCGTAATACTTTGTTTCGATCTCCTCCGGATTGATGTGAAAGTCATCTCCGACCTGCGCATCGCATGCCTTCCAGAGTCGGAAGCATTCACTTCCGATCTTATTCGCTTTCAACACAACTTGCTTGCCATCAGCGCCCTTAATCTTCCAAGATCCAGTACGTCCGCCAGCCCCACATTCCAGTACGCTATCAGCATCAATTCCATTCCCTAGGGACTTGGACATCTTTCTGCCCCATGGATCCATCCCCAAACCATCGACCCAGATGTTCTCAAAGGCTGGCTTTTCAAGTAGCAAGGTGCTTTTCAGAAGAGTGTAATACAGCCAAGTCCTGACAATTTCTTTTCCCTGTGGGCGTATGGATGTTGGAAAGGCCCGATCAAACAAATCCGGGTTATTGAGGTAACCCGAAACAAATAGGTTGGAATTCGAGGAGTCCATCCATGTGTCGAATACCTTGTCCTCTCCGGAAATCTCACCCAGATTCATTTCTAAACTGGCAAAGGACCCTAGGACCTCCTTAGTTTGCCTGTCAATGACTTCCGAGTCCCCGGGGGGGGCATCTCTCCACGGTTGAACATAAGCGCCCTTTGGAGGGACAATCACCTTTGACCCGTCTTCTGAGTACCATATGGGGACCTCTGTATGGTACCACCTCCTCCTACTGATAGGCCAATCGATTGATATTCCATCTACCCAGTCATGCAGATACTGTCTATTTCTTTCCGGGATGAATCTGCTTCTCTTGGATAATTCAATTAGCTTCTCGAGGACATGCGTCTGTCTAACATACCATTCCTTAAGCAAAATAATCTCTATTGGATTTCCTCCCCTCTCACTGACTGGAATTTCCTGCTCCCTTTCTTCAAAGGATTCTAGGCAGTCGAAATCCTCCAGCATTTTAGTCGCCTCAATCCTCGCATCACTTACCTTCAAACCGCTAAGCGGTCCCGAAATCTGTGTCATTTCACCATTTAGATCGATGGCAACGAAGGGCCTGAGTCCGAGTTCTCTGAATATTGCTACATCATTTTGATCACCATATGAGCAAACCATCAGTATGCCGCTTCCGAATTCCATCTTCACAGATGGGTGTGCCATAATTTCTACGCTGGTCTCCCTCTCCGAAACAGGCAATGGGAGATTAGCCCGCTTACCTATCAGATGTGAGTAACGCGAATCATCGGGGTGAACCATCACCACCCCACATGCACAAATCATTTCTGGCCTAGTTGTCGAAATTGTGATTTCCTCGTCGTCATCAGTTGTCCAATTTACATGACAAAGCTTGGTTTTACGCTGAATTCTCTGAACCTCGGCATCAGCGATCGTAGTTCCTTCTACTGGGTCATAGATGTTAGGCCTCAGATCCTCGACAATATCCCCACTCTTGAATAAATCAACAAATATTGATTGAGATACAGCACGATATTCAGGAGAGTCTGTTAGGTATTCGTTATCATAGTCACAGGACAGGCCTACTCTTTTCGCAGTTTTACGCATGGCCTGGGTATATTCCTCAATAGTTTCCTCACAAAGGTTCAGGAACTCAGATCTATCGTAAGTCCTCATCTTCCTACCTGTCTTCTTTTCAACTGTAAATTCGATGTTTATGCCATTGCGGTCCACTCCCCATGGAAACCTAACCTCCTTGCCAAGTAATCGCTGGCTCCTTGCAATGACATCGATCATGCTGTATTGTGCTACAGCGCCAATATGCCAGGTACCACTGGGATATGGGGGAGGGGTGTCGATTACGAAAATCTCCTTATCGCTATCGGGATCAAAACTATACCTTTCCCGATAAGAGTGCTCATCGAAGTGGGCCTCTTGGATTCGCTTCTCGAGATCGACACTCCATCGCTTGTCGGAAATTTTCGGCTCAGTCACAATCCCACCCGATATTTGGTAAAGTACCGCATTCTTGACCATTGCCATTGCATCTAAAATATACAAATCATCGAACATGTTTGCCGAGGGGTTGAAGGTATGCCGTTTCACGTCGGAGGTGGAGCGACATGGCCAAGGACGGAAGAGGCGATTCTGATGGTGCCCCATCCGGTTCCATTATCAACAAGGCTAGGGATAGAATTAGCAATTTAGATTCGGATCAAATTCGAGGGTCAATTTCAAAGATTCCTAATCGAATTAGACGTCGATTTAGAGAATCAGAAAGCTCAAGCTTACTCACCATGTTCCCGATTTGGGCAGTATTATTTTCACTCGCATTCACATTATCTCTTTTACCTCACTCCGGCGTTCTTGACTGTAGAGATGGTTTCAACAATCCAAGTTATTGCAACGATGAGCCTGCACTAAATGTAAACGGTGACCTGGAAGTTTACCTTCCCACCGATGATGACCCTCACAGTGTCAAGAATCTAATTGCCCAAGTCGAAAAGGACTGGACAACAAACGTGATGGTAATTTACGTTGAGTCATACAATTACAATGTTACTCAGATTAACATTCTTGACCAAATCGACAAAGTAGAAAGAGTGATCAACAACCAGACAAATGATGGAGGGGCCGATGACAACGTCATCTATGTCCTATCCATATCAACAGTCGTAAAGGAAGTCAACTCTAGCGGAGGCAGGGTTGTCAAGGCTTTCTTCTCGGGCCTAGCCGAAGCAACTGGCAACCAACAGCTCTCAGATGAAATTAATGAGACAATAGACGCCCAAAGCGATTTGATTGGTAACTACGCTATTCCCGATGAACAGCAGAGAGTCGACCAGATTCTCCAGGAAATGCCACAGAATGCTCTGGACAAACTCGTTAGGGATGTTGGTACAGCAACCGAAGAAAGGGCATTTAGATGGAACCGTGCTGTAATAATTATAGGAATTGCTGATGATACTGGTGACAAAACAGTTGGCGACATAGTCAGCGAAACTCAGGGTAAAATTGACGAGATTGCTGCCAACAACAACTGGGGGACACCTGATTTACAGGGCAAGTGCGACGAAGAAGGCAATCCACTCTGTCTAAGAATGACCCTCACCGGACCTGCACCACTAACAAACGCAGTAACCGAAGAATCGTTCAAACTGTTCTGGCAGGTATTCCCCGTCGGTGTCGTAATAGTTGCCTCTATGCTATTCATCTTCCATTGCGATTTACTCCAGACCGGCCGGATTAGATTTGTACAAGGTGTCAAGGTGGTCATTATTGCCGGTCTTCCAACACTTTGTGCAGTCTGGGTTACTCTGGGTCTGATCGGACTATTAGATTATGAAGTAACTATGACAGTAATTCTAGTCGGCCCTATTGTCCTTTCATTGGGCGTCTCTTATGGGTTACACATCACTAACAGGTATGCGGAGTCAAAGGGTACCCCTCACGAAAAAATGGCCGCTGCATTGAATTCTACAGGCCGAGCTGTATTCCTTTCAGCAATGACTACGATTATTGGATTCATTTCCCTGACATTCGCCCCTATGAAACCCATCCAGACTGTGGGTTGGGCTTTAGCGGGTGGAATTGTTGTAGTTTACTTCATGACCATGCTCATGGTCCCAAATCTAACAATCCTGCTTGATCTG
>CAXEIX010000070.1:0-5208 GCA_963996605.1 uncultured Candidatus Poseidoniales archaeon
ACTACTTCGGTTTCGTGTTTGGTCCGATTAGAGAGTTCTCAGAGCAGAATGAAATGGATGCGATTTCAGGACCAGCGACCATGCTCATATTCCTCCTGGTGTACCTCCGGCTTAGGGATGAGGGCATAGAGGATGGCATGACCTTCCAGGGCGAGTCGCTGGATTCGAGGGGCTTCGATCGTTTGTTCGTGATGGTTGCAATAGTGATATCGGCTGCATTCATGATAGTGGAAATCTCAGGCCTATGAATAGGTGGAGCACGAGCCGGGATTTGCACCCGGGTCCATGGATCTGCAGTCCATTGCATAGCTGCTCTGCCACTCGTGCTTGACCCCACCGAACCTACTTTCTTTCTTGAAGACTATCCGAGCGACGGCATACCTTCATTGAGTGGCTATGCGTGTGAAAGGCGTGCCTCGTGTGTCTTCCCGGTTCGAGGGTCTGGGTGTTGGATTCGCACCGTACCTGCAGCCCCCTGGGCCTGGAGTAATCAGGTGGACCGTCGGTGAGCCTGGTTTCGACACACCATCTCCGATCATCGACACCGCGATCAGCGGACTCCAGAACGGGAAGACGAAGTATACCAGAGGAGCCGGTTCGATGGAGCTCTGCGAAGCTGTTTCGGGATACATCAGGAAGTACCACGGCATCGAGTCCCCTGCCGAAGATATCGTAGTGACCCCCGGAGCGAAGCAGGCTCTTCTCTACTCATTCCTGATTACGACCATGCCCGGTGATGAGGCGATTCTTCTTTCCCCCTCATGGGCATCCTATGAGCCCATGCTTGAGTTCATCGGCGCTAAACCAGTTCACGTGCAGGTCAACATGGAAAACTTCCATCCAGACTTGGATGCAATCAGGGAGTCGATTACGGACAAGACCACCATGATCCTGATCAACTCGCCCTGCAACCCCACGGGTGCCGTCTTCACGCCAGAGGAGATTGCTGCGATAGTTGAGATCGCAGTCGAGCATGATCTCTGGATAGTTTCTGATGAGATATACGGCCGAATGGTTTGGGTCGACTGGCCACACGTCTCCCCCTCGACCCTACCCGGCGGGAGGGAGAGGACGATAGTGGTCAACGGTTGGTCCAAGTCATGGGCGATGACCGGGATGAGGGTCGGGTTCCTCACCGGTCCCAGCGAGGCGATGAGGGCTGCCGTGAAGAGCCAGGCGAACTCTGCCTCGCACATCCCGACTTTCATGATGGACGCAGCAAGGGTCGCTCTGGAGTGCGAGGACTCGGTTCTGGAATTCAACGAGGAGTACCTCAAGAGGAGGGAGATGATGATGGATGGACTGGACTCCATCCCTGGGATTAGGGTCCCCGAGCCAGAGGGCGCATTCTACGTTTTCGCGGATGTGACAGGGACCGGGATGAGCGACGTGGAGTTCGCTGATGGGGCTCTGGAAGCAGGAGTTCAGCTAATTCCAGCTTCGCTTATCACAGGTGGCGAGGGTTTCGTGAGGGTGTCTTACGCTGCTGACGAGGACGCCATAGAGGAGGGTTTGCGGAGACTTAGGGCATGGCTTTGCCAAGAGTGAGTTTGAAATCTCGGTGACTCGGCTGGACCAGCGTGACTGAGGCTGATTCTGTGGGTTCTCATGTCCTTATCGACTACGTTGACTACCACAGAGGAAAGGGGGGAGACGGGGAATGGGTCCTCGGTGTCCTGAGAGAGTGCGTTCGCGAATCGGGAGTGCGAGAGGTCCATTCCCATGTCGAAATCTTCGATGGCACTGATAGCCCCCTCGGATTCGCAGCCGCGGTGCTGATTGACGAGAGTCACGTTACCGCTCACTGCTACTCGGAGAGAGGGTTGCTAGCGGTTGACGTTTTCACATGTGGAGGAAGCGACTCTGACTCGGTGGCGGATATGATACACGGTAGGCTGATCTCGGAGAACCACGGACTGAGGCTGGTGTTCAGGGAGAGAGTGGAGAGGTTCCGGAGTGATTAGATGACTGTTCGGGACTTCATCGAGAGGCATTACAGCCATTTCAATGCAGGCGAGCTTGCCAGATGTGTGGATTCTCTGAGGGGGTTCTTGGAAGGCGACGGCAGGCTGATGGTCACTCTGGCAGGGGCGATGTCGACAGCTGAGGTAGGGAAGGGTCTGGCCCCGGCAATAAGGGAACAGAGGGTCCATGCGATTTGCTGCACGGGGGCGAATTTGGAAGAGGAGTTGTTCGGGCTAGTCTGCAGAAGCGATTACGAAGGGATCCCGGATTGGAGGAACCAGAGCAAGCAGGAAGACGCTGCCCTTCGCGACAGGGGGATGAACAGGGTAACCGACGTTGCGATCCCAGAGAGCGCCTTCACCAAGGTGGGGGAGAAGATGCTTGAGCTCTGGGAGGAGTCAGAAGAAGTGGGTGACAGTCGCTTCCCCCATGAATACGTGTATGACTTGATTCTTCATGGCGATATGGAGTTCTCAACCCCTCCCGAAGATTCCTGGTTGATCGCTGCAGCGGATGCGAATCTACCAATATTCACCCCTGGCTGGGAGGACTCGACGCTCGGCAATCTACTGGCTGCCAGAGTGATAGACTGCACTTTGAAGACGAATTCAGTCGTCAAGGGAGGCATGGATACGATGCAGTCCCTCGCAGATTGGTACCGGGAGGACGACTCGCCGACGGGAATGCTCCAGGTGGGCGGGGGGACCTCCGGCGACGTCGCAATCTCCGTGGTCCCCATGCTCAGGCAGGATGCTGGGATTGAGGTCCCCCTATGGGCATGGTTCGCTCAAATCTCAGAGTCTAGACCCTCCTTCGGGGGTTACTCTGGTGCTCCTCCCGCGGAGAAGATAAGTTGGGGCAAGCTCGGAGTGGACACCCCACAGTTCGTCATAGAGTCCGATGCGAGCATCGTCCTGCCGCTGATTCTATCCTCATTGGAATAGATCAGGATATGTCACGACTTTCTCTGATATTCGCAGGAGCTGGTTGTACTTCGAAGTCCTGTCAGATCTCGCTGGTGCTCCCGTCTTGATCTGCATCGAGTTTGTTCCTACGGCCATATCGGCGATAATATCGTCAGAAGTCTCGCCGGAACGGTGGCTGATTATCGTCCCGAACCCGGCATCACGGGATTTACCTATCACGTCCATTGTCTCAGTGAAGGTCCCTATCTGGTTTAGTTTGATTAAGATGGCATTTGACGCTCCGAGGGCTATTCCCTTCTCGAGTCGCTTTGGGTTTGTCACGTAGAGGTCGTCTCCGACAATCTGCACCCTGTGGCCTTCTCGAGAGGTGAACTCTACCCACGAGTCCCAGTCGTCCTCCCCGAATGGGTCCTCGATGGACACTATGGGGTAGTCATCAAGCCACTTGGAGTATATATGCCCCAGTTCTGCTCCAGAGATTCCTGCTCCGTCTATGTGGTAATTCGTTCCGTCAAAGAACTCCTGTGCTGCAACGTCCAATGCTATTGAGACCTGCTTGCCTGGAGAATATCCAGCCCTCTCTATGGCCTCCTTGACCAGCCTCAGTCCCTCCTCGTTTCTAGGGAGGTTCGGTGCGAAGCCGCCTTCGTCACCTACGCCCCCAAGAAGCCCTTCCTGCTTTAGTGTGGACTTGAGCGCATGATAAATTTCGACACCGGCACGGAGAGCGTCGGAGAATTCTTCGAAGCCATGTGGAACCACCATGAATTCCTGGACGTCGACGTTCGACTCAGCGTGGGCACCTCCATTCAGGATATTCATCAGCGGGACGGGGAGGGTGACCTGGCCATCCTGGCCAATGTGGTTCCAAAGATCTCCATGGGATGCTGCTCTGAGGCAGGATAGGGAGACCCCTAGTGTGGCGTTTGCGCCTAGGACCCCTTTGTTATCTGATCCATCCAGGTCGATGAGGAGGGCGTCGATCTCTCGCTGGTTTGATGGATCCATCCCGATTAGTGCCTCGCGAATTGGTCCGTTCACATTGTTCACGGCTTCTTGCACCCCCTTCCCCATCCATCGGTCCCCACCATCTCTCAGTTCTACGGCTTCGTGGGTCCCTGTACTCGCTCCGGATGGGACGGCTGCCCTGCCCATCAATGAACCATCGACGTAGCAGTCGACTTCCACAGTAGGATTGCCGCGCGAATCGATAATTGCCCGAGCGAAGATGTCGCTGATAGCGGCACCCATTGGCACTCCCACGGGTACTTGGCTTCTCAAGGTAGCGATGTTGCCCCTATGTGTTCAGCCAGCTCAGCCACCGGGAGACCTTGCTCTGTATCTCCGGTACTTCCAATTCCGATCTGCAACAGCATTCCCAGCAGAGCTGCTCCTCGTTGGGGGAGATTGAGAATAGCTCTGCCCTCATCAGCACCCCATCCGCCTCGTTAGACTTGGAGCGATTGTCATCGACGAAGCAATGCAGCAGATGCTTGGGGTAGTGGTGAATTCGTCCGGATTCCGGGCAGCAGAGCATCACGCTCCTTGAGAGGAATATCAGCGAAGAACCCGTTGATGGGTCGAGTTCATGCCCCTCTATCCTGGAGCCGTTCAACAGCGCTGCGACATCGATGTTGTACCACTGGGAATGAGATGGGGGCATGTCTAGTCCCGAGACGTCATCCAAGTACTCCTGAATCTTGAGTTGGGAGACTGACTCCTCCTGACTCATAGTAGTGCAATGAAGCCATCCCATTTGAACGCAACCAAGAGTACGTGAGTTAATGATGGTCGAAAAATAGCAAGTTTCACGGCAGATATAATGACAAAACATCAAGAAATAACCATAAGTTGTACGTTTTTCGGAGGAGACGATGAGTAATGTAGATTCCCTTGACAGGGCTATCCTCTCATTCCTGAGAGAGTCCGCTAGAGCCCCGTACGTAGAGATCGCCAAGGGAGTAGGGGTCACCGAGAGGACGGTTCGGACTCGCATCAAGCGACTTGAGGACGAGGGCGTGATCAGGGGCTATACGGTTCGAGAATCGGGAATCGGGCTGACTGCCCTGATTCGACTCAAGGTTGGTCCTGGCACCGAGATCGGCTCCCTTGCTGGAGAATTCTCCGGTTGGACTGGGGTCGAATGCGTGTACGAGATCAGCGGGGACGCAGACTTGGTCGCCGTGGTTCACGTGGATGACACGGTCGCTCTCAGGGACATGCTGGACCGGATGTGGCTGGCGGCCCCTGGAGACATCAGCTCGACTCAGACGGAGCTCGTGCTAGAGCAGTACTAGCCGCTGACTCTCATGAAAAT
>CAXEIX010000071.1:0-5127 GCA_963996605.1 uncultured Candidatus Poseidoniales archaeon
AGGACGGGGGTGACTGGAGCAGGAGGATGATGCCTCGGACGATAATGGTGTTCTTGAACGATGAGGATGGCCTTACGAGGGAACAGCAGGACGAGGCTGCCATGGAGGAGGCGCGTTCGGCTCTTTCGACGTACTGGAGTGCCTTGGAGGGAACAATCGACCCTGGAAAGATCGATCGGGCCACCGACAATGCCGTGATAGGGAGCGTCCAAAGCGTCAGCGAGCAAATCTCACAGAGATTCGATCCCGAGGACAGGCTGATGTGCTGGTTCGACTTCTTCAATCACGACAGCGAGAGGGTGATGAGGGACATGACGGCATTCATGACCAAGGTCGCACCCGAGGTCAATGGGGGATAGTGAATGGGGGACGAAGCGAGTGAGAGGCCATCGAGCGTTTCCCCGGGCAGACCGGGCTCCTCGGTCTACCCCACCAACCCACTGGGCGAGAAGCACGAGGGAATCGCTACGGGTCGAGACGTGGAGTGGGAGCCCCTGGTTGACTTCCGCAGGCTGGATGTGTCGGAGAACACGATTCATGGAGCAATCTCATGGTCGCATGGGACCGAGATAGTGCACTCATTCGGAGGCAACGTACTGGTCTACGGGCGTTCGATGATGAAGCCCCTGATCATGAAGACTTTCGCAGACGTACTCGAGGCTGATTGCCTGACTTGGGAGCAGAAGGCGATAGCCTGCTCCTCCCACAACGGCGACACGGAGCACGTGGCTGCAGCCCAGTCGCTCCTAACCGAATCCGAGTGGGGGCTGATGCAGTGTCCGCTCGACGTGCCGCTGATACAGTTCGGGAGGCAGGTGAGACGCCCTCGAAGATGGTTCCACACCTGCTCCGGGGAGCACGCGGCCATGCTCAAGGCACTGAGGATAATGGGCATCAACCGTGCTGGTTACTCGCTTCCCAACTCTCCTTGGTTCCCGATGTTCATAGACGTCCTCAGGGACATAATGGGGAAGCCGGACTGGGAGCCCCAGAGGGTCGCCAAGGACGGCTGCGGGCTGCCAACGGTATCCAACACCGTGGACGAGCTGGCGTTGATGTTCTCAGGACTCGTCAGGGAGAAGGACAAGGACTGGATCTGGGAGTCGATGAACAGGCACCCTGACCTGATCGGGGGTTTCAACAGACTGGACTCTACCTGCCTGAAGGCGGGCGAGGGGAAACTAATCGCAAAGGAGGGGGCAGATGGCCTCCTCGGACTGGCAATCGAGCACGAGGATTGGCCGGAAGGCCTGGGCATCGTGATCAAGATAGCTCACGGGTGGAACTCTCAGGCCACTTGGTACGTCGCTAGGGCGGTACTCGGCGTCCTTGGAATCACCCTGAGGAACCCCTACCCGCTACACCGCCAGAAGGCCTTCATCGTCCCGAGGGTGGTCCCCGAGATGTACCTCGAAGACCTTGAGCAGGTAGTCACATGGGATGAGTGGGACCCGAACAGAGACAGCTTCTCGGTCGATTGGAAGGACTACTCCGATGGCATGACCAGGCAGGACCCGTTTTCCAACGAGGGTGCTCTGGATGGATGAGGAAGGAATCCGGGATCTCAGGAACTACGTCGGTGGGTGTTTCGTCGAGCAAGATGGCTCGGAATGGATGGACGTGCTCGAACCTGCTACCGGGGAAAGGTTCGCCAGGCTGCCGCTATCCGGATCGAATGACGTCGATGTAGCAGTGGAGGCGGCGCGCGAGGCACAGCCCGGCTGGGCAGCGCTGGGAAAGGACTCCAGGGCCGATTGGTTGGACAGGATAGCCGACTCGCTAGAGGCTTCGTTCGAAGAGGTAGCGGAACTAGAGAGCAGGGACACCGGGAAGCCGATTTCGCTCGCGAGGGCAGTCGACGCAAACAGATCTGTTGCGAACTTCCGATTCTTCGCAGGACTGATCAGGGAGCAGGAACAAGAGACCTTCGAGATGGAAGACGCCACGAACTACGTGGTCAACAGGCCCGTCGGAGTCGGTGCCCTGATTACCCCTTGGAACCTGCCTCTCTACCTACTCTCCTGGAAGGTGGCTCCTGCCATCGGCATGGGAAACACAGTGGTGTGCAAGCCAAGCGAGCTCACCCCGATGACAGCTGACCTCCTCATGAGGGTGATCGACGGCGTGGGACTCCCCGCAGGCGTAGTCAACCTAGTGCACGGCGATGGGATGGGCGCGGGATCGCCACTGGTCGCGCATCCGGGCATCGACCTAGTGTCATTCACTGGTGGCACGGCAACAGGGGAGAAGGTCGCAGAATCGGCCGCTCCCGCGTTCAAGAAGCTCAGCCTGGAACTGGGTGGGAAGAACTCCAGCATCGTGTTCGCCGACTGCGACATGGAGAAGACGGTCGCCGGGGTGGTGAGATCAGGATTCCTGAACCAGGGCCAAGTGTGCCTCTGTGGCTCGAGGGTCCTCGTGGAGGACTCCGTGTACGACGAGTTCGAGGGTGCTTTCGTGGAGGCGGTCGAGCAGATGCGCATCGGCGATCCCGCAGACGACTCCACCGACCTGGGGGCACTGATATCGAAGGACCACCTGCAGAAGGTGCAAGGATACGTCGACATAGCAATCGAGGAGGGGGGCAGAATACTCACCGGAGGCACGCCATGCCTCCCATCTGGGTTCGAGGGGGGGAACTGGATGGCACCGACAGTAATAGCGGACCTGCCTCCAGAGTCCAGATGCTCGACCGAGGAGATCTTCGGCCCCGTTGTCACCCTACACAGGTTCCAGAGCGAGGAGGAGGCCGTTGGAATAGCGAACGGGACTCGATACGGCCTGGCGGGTAGCGTGTGGACGAGCGACATGGAGAAGGGGAAGCGCGTCTCGGAGTCAATGGAGACCGGTATGGTATGGGTCAACACATGGCTCCACAGGGATCTTCGCGTCCCGTTCGGAGGAGTCAAGGACAGCGGCGTAGGGCGAGAGGGCGGAAGGTGGAGCCTGGGATTCTTCTCCGAGGCGATGAACGTCTGCCTGAAGCACGACTAGGGCAGCAAGAGTGAAAGTCCGCTATTCGCGGAACGGTTGGTATGTCGCCTGCAGGTATAGTGGGTCTCGGGTCGTACGTGCCCCCGAGAGTGATGACCAACGAGGACTGGGCGGGGCTCGTGGAGACCAGCGACGAGTGGATAACCACGAAGACCGGGATAAAGGAGAGGAGGATCGCCGACCCGGAGACCTGCACTAGCGACCTGGCGGTACTCGCCAGCCAGCGGGCTATCGAGGAGGCTGGCCTCTCCCCCGATGACATAGACATGCTAATCCTGGCTACGAGCAGCCCGGACGTCCCCCTATCCTCCACAGCAGGGATCGCGCAGCACAAGCTTGGTTGCACCAAGTCAGCCGCATTCGACATTAACGCGGTCTGCGCGGGATGGGTCCATGCCCTTGACATCGGCTCCAGGTACGCCGGCACTCCCGGCTATGACAACGTACTGGTGGTGGGTTCGGAGGTGTACAGCAGGATCCTGAACTGGGAGGATAGGGGTACTTGCGTCCTGTTCGGGGACGGGGCGGGAGCAGCCGTCCTGTCAGAGGTCGAAGAGGGCAGGGGGATGCTTGGAAGTTGGATGATGTCCGACGGCGGCGGCTCTGGCGTAATCGAGATCCCAGCAGGAGGGGTGCGGACGCCGATCCCATCATCCGGTTTCTCGGAGGGGGACCAGTACTTCCAGATGGACGGCAGAGCGGTTTGGAGGTTCGCTATCGAGGCCTTCCCGCAGGCAGTAAGGGGAGTCCTCGGAAGGATAGGCAGGGACCTGTCGGAGGTGGACCTGGTCATCCCACACCAGGCTAACCTGAGAATAGTCGAGGCCGGGATGGAGAACCTCGGCCTCCCGATGGAGAAGACTTTCACCAACCTAGAGAAGTATGGAAACACGGCAGGGGCAAGCGTCCCGATCGCCCTGAGGGAGGCTGTCGACAGCGGGGTCCTGAGCAGAGGCGACCTAGTGGTCACCGCGGCCTTCGGGGGCGGTCTTGCATGGGGCGCGAACGCATTCATCTGGTGAGGCCTCGAAAAGAAAGAAACCAGATGGTCGTCTCTGGAGGGTCATGCAGGACCCGCAGAACCTGTCCGAAGGCGGTTTCGGGCAGATCACCTACCCCTCCGCAAGCCCATTCGAGATCCACCACATACTCTGCAAGATGGACGAGGCAGTGGAACACCCTGTCTTCGGCTCCCTGCTGGTCCCCGAGGAGCCTAGCGATGGGCCGATGCCGTGTGTGGTGGCAGTCCATGGCAGCCTCAACTGGCGGGGCCACCACCATGAGCACATAGTCCGATGGCTGGATGCCGGAATCTGCGTCTTCAGGGTCCACTCCTTCGACTCGAGGTCTGTTTACTCCGTCGTTGAGGATCAGATGCAGGTCACTCACGCGATGATGCTTGCCGACTGCTACCAGGCCCTGAGGATGCTCTCCACCCATCCTTCAATCGACGAGAGCAGGATCGGGATAGCGGGTTGGAGCCTCGGAGGGACGGTGGCGCTCTACTCGGCATGGGAGCCGATAGCCGAGTCGTTGGCACCCGCAGGAGAGAGGTTCGCTGCCCACCTTCCTTTCTACCCCGCAGCCCACATGAGGACCGAGGTCCAGAGGTGGTCCGAGAAGCCGATCCTAGCACTACACGGGAGTGATGACGACTGGGTGCCCCTCAAGCTACTCGAGGGGCTGGTCGATGACCTAACTCCGCACGGGGTGGACCTAAGGGTGCACGTATACGATGGGGCGCCGCACTCGTTCGACTCTATCGAGCCACTGGACTTCGACCCACTTGCCATCAAGCTGGACGACCACCGGACAGTGACAATCGACTCGGAGGGCAGCATGTGGGGAGAGATCGAGCCCGGCATGATAATGCCGCTAAACGAACCCTCGGATAGGCTGGCTGCCTTCCATGCCATTGGCAACCTCGGAGTCCACAAGGGCGTCGACTGGAAGGCCAGGAAGCACTCCCTTGAACTAGCCGCGGAATTCCTGGTAGAGTCGTTATTCTGACAGGGATAGCAACCCGGGAAAATCGCAATAACCGGGTAGGCTTTTATCCGCCCTGCTAGGGCAACGAATGATGAGGCGCACAGCAGTATTACTAGTAATACTGATGCTGACTGCCGTTCCGGC
>CAXEIX010000072.1:0-4980 GCA_963996605.1 uncultured Candidatus Poseidoniales archaeon
CCGCCTCCTGAGAATGAGTAAACGTAGTCCCCCATGAATATCGATCTCCTGATACTCGTTGAGCCTGACCACCAACTGGAGAGCCCCTCCTCGTTATAAAATCCTGAATGCTCCACGTCCCCGTGATTGCTGAGAGTGCCGTTCTCGGTGTCTACTTCAATCATCTTTAGCATGGAGACGTACTGGTATCCCGAGTAAGAGTAGACTCGTCCTTCGACCTCGATCTGGTCGTAGACGTACCTATGCGTAGAGAGGGGGACAGCTAGCAATGACTCGGGGGACCAGTAATTGAACGCCTTGTGCTCGTATGTCGCCTCGGAGTATGACCAAGACCAGCCGCAGGTCATGATGTCCATGCAGTTCTCGTCCGTGTATGCTGGTGTCAGTGGAATGGTGTCTGCGAGCGTGGGGCTACTGGTGTTGCTGACGTCGAATAGCGAGACCTGGGTGGTTGACCAGTCGAGGCCCAATCCGTCCTGACCGCCCGCGATGCCGATTGTGAGCAGGTTATCCTCGTCAATCGGGTGAATATACGTGGATACCCCTGGGACGTGAAGCTCACCCAGGATGACGGGTTCGTATGGATCTGAGAGGTCAAGGACCCATAATGGGTCGATATTCATGAAAGTCACTAGGTATCCCCTGTCCCCAACGAATCTAGCACTCCATATCGTCTCACCTTCGGCAATTCCGCCGATGTACCCGATTTGGTCTAGATACCCTTCCCCATCGTCGGTTAGTATGCTGATTTGGTTGGTCGGGCCGCTCCAGACTGGATCTCCATTATCGTCAAATTCTGCCAATCTCCACCACATCCCCCAGTTATCCGAGGTCGAAGCGACTCGGATGTCACCGTTGTGCTCGCTGATGGAGAATTGATCGTTGACTGTACCCTCGACTCGTCCAGAAGCGACGTAGGTCGTGTGATTAGAGTCACTGATGTCGAAAGAGTGGATGTTGGTCGCGTCCTCCCAATCTGAGTTCCTCCAGAACCACCACATGTCGTTAGCTGGCTCGGCTAGGACCAGGGTGTCCTTTGATGAATACACATGAGCCCATGAGGAAGTGATGTGATCCACCTCAAGTGATGCCTCATCATCGAGCATCCGTATTGTCATGATCGTCGTGAATCCCCGGCCTGCGCTGTCTGCGCTTGCTGAGAATTCAGTACACTTCTCGTAAGTCAGGGGGTGAGTAAAGATCTCACCATCCCTCATCTCGTAGATATGAGGCACGAAGTCATCTAGGGTTAGTTCAGAGATCACCCCCTCATTGTGCGAGACAGTCTGATCCACGCTTTCGTTCCAGATATCCATTCTCTTGTCCAAGTCGTCCTCTGACCAGTAGTCGTCAGGAAGGTTGACCCAGGTCCTGATTTCATCGAAATATGTCCAAAGATGTGTTACCGATCGAACCGTCCCATCAACCATCCTTGCTGTGTGATAGTTGCCCTCGATGTACATCTCCTTCTCTATGACCGGAGATGATCGGTTGGTGATATCCACCACGGTGTACTTGACTAGGTTCTGAACCTTGGTGTACGTGTACGTGGACTCCCAGTCCCCAGTATCGTCGTCCTTATCGTCCCCAACGCTATCTCCTTCCACCGTGACCTCCTCGGACATTAGATTCCGCAAGTCGCTGTCTTCAGGTAGGTTCCAGTAGTATATGGACGAGGAGATGACCAGCCTATCGCCCTCGATCATCATCTGAGTCGGATTGCCCTCTATCGTCAGGTTGGACTCCAGGGTCAGGTTTCCAAACTCAGGAACGCCCATGATCAGAAGCAATTGCCCGTTCAGCATGTAGATATGGAATCCATCTGTCTTGAGGAAATCGGCCTCGTCGACGCCGGACTCCTGGTTGTTGGTTCCTGAGAACTCTCCCTCCCTTGATCCAGAGTCTGAATCTGTTCCTGTTGCTGCTACATCGTCTGTTGATTCGGCCACCATTGGTTCTCCATCAAGTGTTGCTGATTCTGGGTTTCCAAACCTAACCGCCCAAGGCTCGGAGACCCAGTGCCAGTAGCTCTGCTGATCCAGATTAACCACCATCTCGTCGTAGACCGCCCTCTTCAGATCCTCCAGAAGTGTTTCGCAAGCATCGTAGTTCTGGAGCATGGGCGAAGAGCGGTTCCTTTCCGGGAGATCCAGCTTTGGATAGTCTCCTTCCAATGCATCGATAGTCCTCTCAATATCTTCGACTACATCATCCACTGCCTGGAGGCATCCTGCAGTCGCCATCAGGAAAATCATCAACAGAGTTGGTGTATTGACTGTCTTCATACCCATTCCTCCTCAATCATCCTTTTGAAATTAGTAGTATCATAGATTGCACTCATTAATTGGTTTGGGAGAGTAGTTAGGATTGGAAAAGGGATACTCGTTGAGTGGGGTATTGTTTGACGGGGCCGGTTCCTCCGAATCTGCTTCTTTTTCGGTCGTCATCTCAGCGTCACCAGTGTCCGCACTAGTGACGAGGCTCTTTGTGCCGGCTAGGAAAATCAGCGCGGCAACCTGCATGTCCAGTGTTTTGTCCATAAGATTGAATCATCGTCATCTGTGATTTAAACAAATTGGCTGCATGAGTCATTAGTAACTCGATAGATGTAGAGCGTGGTGCGGACACCGGGAGTTGAACCCGGGTTAGCAGGTTGGGAACCTACTGTCATAACCACTAGACCATGTCCGCTTATTCGAGGGAGACGGTCGGGGTAATTGAGAGACTCGGTAGGAGTAGGGCAATGCTATACTAGGCGTCTGAGTGCTTCCATAGCAGAATCGGCCTTTCCTAGGAATTCCAAGCACGAGTCGATACTTCCATCTGATAGTGATTTCTCTGAGGCAGATAAGGCCCTCTCGGTCTCGATCCGCATCTCATTATTTGCGGAAACACCCGATGAGTCTAGTCTATTCCTGAGTTTGCTCCAATCGTCAACAAGGAAGTCCAGCATCTCTTTCGCCTCACTCTTTCTAGAAGATTGAGATTCAAGTTCTGTAGTTAAGGCCTGCATGGAGTCGTTGGCTTCGACCCAATTTCCTGACTCGGCCAGAGATGTTACCTGCTCCAACCGTTCCCTCCATTCTGAACCCGTATCCCCTAGAGGGATTTCGTCTTCTATGCTCTTCCTCTGCCTCAATGCTCTCTGAACCGATGTCTTCGCATCAGCCTCCTCCCTAAGTGATCTGATTACACCGTCGGACAATCCTATTGCAAGAGATGGGTTACCTCCATCAAGGGCTTCGTTAGCCTCATCTAGCCTCTGTTGGAGTTCGGCAATTGATTCTGAACCAGATGACGAGATCTCACTCTCAGCATCATCTAGTGATTTCCTAGCTCGTTGCATTAGTCCTTCGACGTCTCCCATCTGCGAGGGTATCTCTGATACAATAGACAGTGCATACTCGGGGTTCTCTTCGGTCATAGCCTTCTTCGCTTCGTCTAGTGTGGAAATTAGCCCGCTTACCAAGTGACCGTCTCCCATTGAAATCGACTTCTCTGCCTTGCCAATTGCTTCTTGGGCTTCTTGCCAGTGGGATTCTATTTTCTCAGCCAGTGATTTGGCTTCCCTGAGCTTATTCTCAGCGACTCTCAGAGACCCATTTTCCATCTCGGCAAGGGCACTATCGAAAATCGATCTTGCCCGTCCAGGAATCCCAGTTATCGCTTCTGCTCTTTCGATAGAAGAAATCGACTGTGCTTTGACCTCCTCAATGTCGGATAGGAAGGATAGTATCCTGTCTGCCTCCATCTCTGCATCAGAAATTAGGTTGATTCCCCTCTCGGGATTCTTCCATCCCTCTTCCCTTGCAGTCTTCAAGAGAGAATTGGGCTGTTGCAATAGGCTGTTTCCCGACTGCAATCCCAAGATTCTGCTCTCGGCGACTTTAAGTCGCTCGGAGAAAACCCTTCTTTTCCCCTCAAGTCCATCCTTAGTTAGAAGCAGGGGGATTGTGGTTAGCAAGGCTGGTATCCCAACGATAAGGAGCGACTCTGCGTTGGGTGTGGTTAGAACGATTGGGAGTGCCAGACCAAAGCCGAAAGTTGTCATTAGCCCCCTCCATCTCCTCGAATTTACATCTGACCGGAGTATGTACCTGGAAGATGAGAACAGTGCTACAGAGGACAGAACGAGGAGGATTACTGCTACAGGATTCCCATCGTCATTCCGATTAACCTCGGCAAATGCAAGCATTGGGGGCCATGCAACACAGCATACGGTTGAGATTCTAGTCCTTTGAATTGGTCCAAATTCTACAAGGTCTGGCATCATGAGAGCCCATGAAAATAGGATCGCCCCCGGACCGAATCTCTCAAGATATGAGGTTTCGGAGCCAAATGAAGAGAATATCCACCAGGCGCCCAATGAAATAAGCAAAAACTGACACAACAGAGCTGCCCTATCCACCCTGCCGCGATGTTTTGCAACCACGCGTACAGGGTAGTCTGGAAGCATCACCATGTATTACGAACAGGCAGAGGGGGTCAATATGTATGCGGTCCCATGGGCAGGTATTGGTGATTAATTATCGAGCTTCACTCGAGCCTTGTTTATCATCAGGAAAACAGAAAAAATGACAATTGCCAGAACCAGGAAAAGCAAACCCCGACTGTCTGATTCGGCATTGAACTCTACTTCCAGTGGGATCTCTCCGTATGTCCCAGCTGAAGCACTGTCCCAATTCAGATAAAGGCCGTCCAGACTTTCGTTTTCCATCTCGAATTGGAATTCCACCAGTGCCTGGCCAGGTCCGTTTTCCAACGAAGATGCGAATGGTTGGTCCGTCCATCTTCCACAAATATCGGAAAGGCAGACTCTCGCGAATGCTGAGTCTGAACCATCATTCTCGACGATCACAGTAAGAATCGCTGTCCCCCCGATCTCGGAGTCGTCAGACAGAGTCGCCTCAACCACGCTGATGTGTGCCCCACTTCTTGGCTGGACAGTAAGCAGAATTGTCTCCTCCCTGGTGTTTCCCT
>CAXEIX010000073.1:0-4931 GCA_963996605.1 uncultured Candidatus Poseidoniales archaeon
TCCTCCTGCGCATTGGAATCTGATTTGCTATCTTGATGGGTGCGAACCTTCTCTTCTTAGCACGAGGCGGCGGTTTAGTCTCGCTACTGCTTGAAGGAGGGTCTCCTTTGGCTGAATCGCCGTCACTCACTGTTAGCCCGAGGGATTCGTGAATTAATACAATACGCAAGGCAGTTTTGGGAATATTCAATTTCAAAGAGGGTTTTCGATGGTCATGGAGGGAGGGGGAGAGAAGTCTGTGCAAGAGCTTCATGCTCCGTCCAGCATATGCTTTGGTTGTGGCCCTTCTAACAAAGATGGATTGAAGATTAGGTCTTTCAGAGGTGAAAATGGACTTGAGATGGAGTTCACCCCAACGGAAGAGCATCAAGCATTTCCAGGAATGATAAATGGAGGAATAATAGGGACTCTTCTCGATTGCCATGGAAACTGGACAGCGGCTATTGCTCTGATGGATCGGTCTGGCACAACGGAGCCCCCCTGTACGGTCACAGCTTCCTACAGTATCAAACTCAGAAGGCCGACACCATTTGGGGAAACCCTCAGTGTAACCGGCGAAGTAATCGAGATTTGGGAAGACCGAGCAAGGGTGATGATGGTACTTTCTGCCAATGACAAGGTGTGCGCAACCGGAGAGGGGCTATTCGTCGCTGTTAATGAGGGGCATCCTGCCTTCCACAGATGGAACTGACTCTCGCTCGGCATCCTTTAGAACGGCCGAATTGAAGTAACCCCATGGAAGACGAGGCCGGACTCGAAATGGTTGACCTGCGGGATTTCCAAATAGACGAACGGCTGAAGAAGATGCTCGAAGAAAATTGGGGCATTAGTCAATTATTCCCCCCTCAAGCAAGAGCTCTACCGAATTCTCTTGATGGAAGGAATCTGATGCTGGCGATACCAACCGCTAGTGGAAAGTCACTAGTAGCTCATATCACTATGGCACACCGTTTGTCTAACGATTTGAAGGGTATGAGGGGAGTTTACATTGTCCCCCTAAAGGCTCTTGCTTCTGAGAAATTCAGAGAATTGAGTGAAATCTGTAAAAGTGTAGACCTTAAGGTGGGACTCGCAATTGGGGATAGAAGCAGTGAGAATAATTTTGTTGAAGACTCGGATGTGCTGGTTTGTACCAGTGAGAAGTTAGACTCGATGCTGCGTTCTAATCCTTCTCTAATGGATGACATTGGGATAGTAGTCGCTGACGAGTTCCACCTACTGCAAGATCCAAGCAGAGGTCCGACACTGGAGATATTACTGTCCAGGATTAGGCACCGAGTCGAAGGTGCGCAAATACTAGCCCTGTCGGCAACTGTAGGAAATGCCAATGATCTGGCAGAGTGGTTGGATGCCGACCTAGTTAAGTCCGAATGGAGGCCAATAGCCCTCTATTCAGGCACTCTTACTGGCTTGGATCTTAGATACCACTCAGTCGAAAGCCCCGGTGGAGATTTTTCCCTTCCTGAGCCCAAGAGACTTGATGGCGGGGTGAACAAGAACCTCCATTCAGTTCTGGACGATACGACAGAGATGAGCAAGCAGATGCTAGTCTTCGTGGCTTCGAGATCATCGGCGCAGAAGGAAGCAAGGGAACTCTCGAAGCATGTAAAATCTAAATTAGATGCAGGAGTCCATAATTTCTCAGATTCAGTTACTGAGTCCTGGGATGAAATGGCAAATTCACTGTCTGTAAGAGAGAGTGGTTCAGTCACAGCAAAGGCGCTGGCAAATGCAGTAAGAGGAGGTGTTGGGTTCCATCATGCAGGCCTTACTTCTTCTCAAAGAAGAGTGGTGGAGGAAGGTTTCAGAACTGGTAATCTGTTATGCATAGTGGCTACACCTACTCTTGCCCAAGGAGTAAACCTGCCAGCGAGTAGGGTTGTTATCAGAGATTCGAGAAGATGGAGTACGGTTGCAGCTAGAAGCATGCCTCTTCCAGTAATGGAAGTGAGACAAATGATGGGTAGAGCCGGAAGACCTGGTTTCGATGAGTTTGGAGAGTCATTCTTAGTTTCAAAGAGTAAGCAAGATGAGGACTCTCTAATCGATTTATACCTCAAGGGAGAACCAGAAGATGTTACCTCGAAACTGGCTAACCCCGGGGCTCAGAATGCTGAAGAGGATGGAGCTCTGCTCGCTCATATCCTTTCTATTGTCGCCACAGCCGGAATTGATGATAGAGATGCAATCTCAAGGTTTCTTTCGAAGACCTTTCTGTCAAGTCAAATGAATCCTGAGACTCTTGAGGCTAGAACTGACGATGTTCTGTACTGGCTCTGTGAGAATGGAATGATTGAGAGGAGAGGGGAGTCTAAGCAAGTCGAGAATAGGATAAAGGAGTCGAAAACTGCAGAGAGAGAAGAAGATTGGCAAGATGAGATGCCATCATGGGCAAACTCGGCTACTGCAATACCGGGGTTGGACCTTATCCCGAAGGAAGAGGCACCAAGGAGGCTCACTCCAAGGAGAGGGCCAGCGATTTTTGGTTTCAAGAAGGCAAGCATGTACAAGCCATCGGATTCCTTTATTCCAGAACCGGCAGCGATGACCTACGCTCCTACGCAACTGGGAGCAAGGGTTTCGAGACTATACCTAAACCCAATTTCTGGCAGGATTATCCAAGATGGTCTGAGAAAAGCGATAGGCATTATATCGGGAGAAGACAATGTTGGACAGGTCTCACCACTGAGCCTTCTCCATCTAGCTTCTTGTACACCTGATTTCCTCCCTCTTTGGCCAAGGAAGAATGACTATGGCGCCATACAGGAAGTACTGCATGGACGTGAAAGGGAGTTCCTTTCTACAACCACTGACCTCGAAGAAGAGCGAAGGATGAAGGGGGCACTAGTGGTAAATTCGTGGATGGATGAGGACTCACTAGATTCGATAGAGAATGATTGGGGTGTCCAAGCAGGGGATTTGCGAAGCAGGGTTGAATTGATTGAGTGGCTCCTGTATGCAATGCGGAGGATTCTGTCCGAGGATGAGGATCTAGGGAGGATGGACCGTAGTGCTCACAAAATCCTGTACGAATCCATTGACGAAGTACATCGAAGAGTTAGGTATGGCTGCAAGGCAGACATCCTAGGACTAGTTGCGATTAGGGGTGTTGGCAGGGTTAGAGCTAGAGAAATGTCAGACACACTCGGCGTAAACGATGCATCCGACCTATCTACAATAACGGAGAGGGATAAGTCCAGGCTATCTGATCTGAGAGGATGGAGCCCTAAATTAGTTGACAAACTGGTTGATTCAGCGAACAAGGCAGTTAGAAGGTCGCGCTAATCAGATTCATCAACAGAACCGCATCGGGAAGCATGGACGCGCACCACCTAGTTCCATGGTTCCCTGCTTGGGGAGTTAGGTTCTCGGAGCCTGTCAAGAATGTATTCTCAATGGTTTCCATCATCAACGAATGGAGGCCCAGCAATAGGTGGATGATGTTAGCATATGATGCAGCAGCTAGTGAAGTCCATCTCTGGACGGCATGGTACGCGCTTAGGAAGAATGAGGTCTCGAGAGAGATGGTAGCAAAGACACCTGATGCAGAATTTCTTAGGCTCGTCTCGGGGACTCGTCAGATCAACAAGGCGTTTGACAGGGCGGGAATCGCAAAGGATGACAATTGCGCCTGGATTGTGATGCTTCCCGACTCGGACATAGGAGATAGTTTTGGTGAGTTCTCCATACCCTTAGAGAGCTATAACGAAGCTACAGAAGAAGCGATTCGGTTAATTGAGCACCTGGGGGGATCGCTGATTACTAGTCGACCAACTCCAACTTCTAGCGGACTTGTGAGGATTGGCTCAGGATGCTTGGAAGGAGCGAAAATAATGGAAATAGAGGATTTGTTCTTGAGTCATCTAGCCCTTTCTGATTTGAGGTGAGTTGTTTCAGCAGTCATGTTGATAGGCATGTGACACGACAGGAATTCGTAACATGCCTAAATTCTACGGCTTCGGAGAATGCAAGGTTTGCAGAGTTCCATGTACATCAGGGAACTTCCTGAGACATGAGGGCAAAAGATACTGCACGGCTTGTTGGGTGGAGAAGAGCAATCCAGACCATCCTGACTTGAAGGAAATTCGGGAGAAGGTCGAAGCAGCAGTAGAAGAGTGGAAGTGTGCAAAGTGGACTCGAGAGCAAGGTCCTCTTCCACTTGGACCAAAGTCAGTAAAGAAGTGAGGTTCGACTATGGCAGGTGGATTCGTTCCAGATGGCTTTGATGCAACTATTTGGGAAAATATTCAGCCCCTAACTAACGATCTGATGGAAAGACAGTTGAGTTGCTCAAGTTGTATACAGGGTCTAATTTCGGATTCCTCTGAGCTTGCAGAGCATATTTCGGAAACAGGTGCTCTACTATACATTGGAATGACTTGCGATACCGAGAGTGAAGAGAAGAAAGAGTCGTTCCTAGATTTCATGAGCAACATAAGGCCCAAGTTATCAGAATTCTCTGATGCATTGAATAGGAGAATAGTCAATCACTCCTCAGTTGATGATCTTCCTAGCAGATACGATCTGATGCTAAGAGGAATGAGAACAGATGTCGAAATTTTCAGGAAGGCGAACATACCACTAGGTGTAAGACAAACGGAACTTGTGACTAAGGCTCAGACGATCAATGGTGCGATGACAGTCGAATTCGAAGGCCAAGAAATGACATTTCCCCAGATGAGCAAATATCTGGAATCGAATGACAGGTCACAGCGACAGGCAGCTTGGATGGCTATGTCTGCGAGACGAATGGAAGATAGCGAGAGGTTGTCGGATATTTTCGATGAATTGATAACAATTAGACATCAAATGGCAACAAATGCTGGATTCGAGAGTTATACACAATACATGTTCAGGGCGATGCACAGGTTCGATTACACTATCGAGGATTGTTTGGAGTTCCATGATTCTGTAGAGTCAGTTTGCATGCC
>CAXEIX010000074.1:0-4877 GCA_963996605.1 uncultured Candidatus Poseidoniales archaeon
ACCACTACTGACTTCGCCTTTGCATTCTCGATCGCAATTCCCGGATCCTTCAGACCGTGCCCAGTCACTGTGACCACCACGGTCGAGCCTTGAGTAATCTGTCCCCTTGCATGACTCTTGACGATACCGGCAATTCCAGCGGCAGATGCCGGTTCAACAAAAATCCCCTCTGTTCTGGCAAGCATCCTGTGGGCATCTAGGATCTCGTCATCAGATACGGTATCGATTTCTCCTGATGATTCCTCGGAGGCCCTTACCGCCTGTTCCCAACTCGCTGGGTTTCCTATTCTTATTGCCGTTGCCACGGTCTCTGGGGATGTGACAACATGGCCCTTCACTATGGGGGCCGAGCCCTCGGCCTGCCAACCCATCATCCTCGGTAGCGAAGTGGATTTGCCAGACTCCTTGTACTCGTTGTACCCCATCCAGTAAGATGTGATGTTGCCTGCGTTCCCAACTGGTAGGAAGTGCATGTCGGGTGCATCTCCTAGCTCGTCACAGATCTCGAAGGCGGCTGTCTTCTGGCCCTGTATCCTGAAGGGGTTGATACTGTTGACAATCTCTATGTCATCCCTCATTCCCAACTCTCTTACTAACTCCAACGCGTCGTCGAAGTTGCCCCTAATCTCGATTGTCTTGGCACCGTGGATTAGGGCTTGGGCCATCTTGCCGTAGGATATCTTTCCCTCTGGGATCAGGACCACGCACGTCAACCCGGCTCTGGCGGCGTAGGCCGCTGCAGAAGCGCTGGTATTTCCGGTGCTGGCGCATACTATTGCCCGGACCTCGTTCTCCACTGCCTTGGTCACAGCCATTGTCATCCCTCGATCCTTGAACGAGGCTGTGGGGTTGAGTCCCTCATATTTTACGAACAAACTGAATCCTCCCCCCATTGCCTGGACTAGATTGTGTGATTGGATTAGGGGCGTGTTTCCCTCGTTCAGAGAGATGATGCAGGTGTCTTCAGAAACTGGTAGGAACTCCCTGTACCTCTGAATGACTCCGTGGCCTCCCATGCTTGCGGCTGTCCGTGAATACTCCATGAACCTCCCTATTGGAGCGAACAACATGGGGGGTTATGTCCTATTTTGAGCCTATTCTTCCGGCAATGGATAAGCAGGATGCCACCACAGGACCGATTGCTATTGCGAATAGGATCGTCCCGAACCCGAAGGTTCCTCCGAGGATTACTCCGATGATTAGTACTGAGACTTCCAAGGTGATTCTGACTCTGCCAATTGGGACTCCAGTGACCCTCTGCAGGCCAGTCATCCATCCATCTCTCGGTCCGGGGCCAAGGTTTGCGGTCAGGTACATCGAGCTGCCGATACCCACTAGGATTATTCCGGAGGAAGCCATTAGAATTGAGCCAGCGAAACTCTCAGGCTGGGGTAATATTGGCACCATGATATGAATAGTGAGAGCGATTATGATGGCATTCAGGATTGTTCCGATACCTGGGATCTCCTTGATAGGAATCCAAAGAAGCATTACTACTGCACTTACGACGAACGTTGACTCTCCTATAGTCCAATTTTGGACAAAGATCGAGATTCCTTCGGCCAAGACTGTCCAGGGAGTATTTCCAATCCCTGCTGCAATCAGGAGCGAGTCCCCCAGACCGAACAGAAACTCTCCAATTACTAGGATGGCCATCGTTGACCACTTTGGCTTCAATGACATTGGATCTGGGGAACTCCACCAGACAGTAGGTACCTTCTTTGCCGGTCGAAGGATTTCCACTAATCCCATGTGCCACGAAGAGCGTCTCAGCCTTGAACCCAATCGTAGTATTCTTTCGTGGAATCGACAGCCCACCAGAAGATCGCTGGGACGTCATAGGAATGTTCGGATTTTATTTTAGAAATTAATTCGTCTTTTTTAGATTCGGAGGTTCTCATTTGAATATCCCATTCGGGAGTATTATGGATTTCGCCTTTCCATCTGTAAACTGAGTTCGTTCTCTTTATGTCAACGCAAGCCGCTAGATTGGAGTCGATTATTGATTGGCACCATATGCCCACTTCGGCCTCATTCAGTTCACCGGAAAGGGTTGTCTGCACTATCCACACGGTTCCGCTCATGGCAACTCGTAGTATCGATAACAGAAGAACCCCATGGCATAGTTTGAATGATGATGCCTCTCCCAACCAAACCAAGATGGAAGGTTGGGAAGGCCCGATAGATACAGGAGAGGTCCCAGAGGATGGCTCCTACTTCGATGTCATTGTTGTTGGGGGTGGGCCAAGCGGCTCTGCTGCTGCCAGTTACAATGCAATGAATGGCTGCAAGGTGCTTCTTATCGAAAAGGAAGTTTGGCCAAGGGACAAGGTTTGCGGAGACGCTGTGGGAGGGAAGTCTCTGTCTCACGTGAAGGAGCTAGGTGTGAAGGAGATGGTCGAATCGACCCCTCACTTCATGGTAGACTCGATCGTATTCGGATCTGCAAATGGGAACACTGTCAAGGTGATGCTCCCCCAAGACGATTTCGAGAAGAAGATGGCTGGCTACTCGCTACCAAGAAAGCAATTCGACTACATGATGTTCAAGAGGGCCACGGAGATTGTCACTGAGGCTGGAGGTTCGGTGATCCAGGGATTCAATGTGAAGGAGGTTCAGGAGGACGAGGGGAAAATTACGGGAGTAACTGGGAGCTTCGGAGGGAGATCATCGAAGAGTCCGACATTGGGTTTCACTTCCGCTCTGACGATTGGCGCCGCTGGTTACAGGTGCCCAGTAGCGACGAAGTTAGTAGAAGGGGTTCACGGAGAGCCGATGAGGGATGATGATCACTACTGTGGAGGATACAGAGAATACTGGGAGGATGTGGGCGGTTTCGATGGAAGCAGTGGGCCGATTGAGATTCACTTCATAGAAGGGGTAATCCCTGGCTACTTCTGGCTATTCCCCGTCCAAGAAGGAGTGGTTAACGTCGGAATCGGAATGGTGATCTCGGAGCAGAGGAAGCAGACTGGGGCCAGTAAGTCTCTGAAGAAGAAGCAGCGTTGGGTTATCGAAAACCATCCGGTTTTCAAAGAGCGTTTCAAGGATGCGAGGATAGTCGAGGGATCGCAGAAGGGATGGCAGCTGCCGTTCGGTTCGCCTAGGAAGAGCCCCCCCTCCTACCAACCGAGAAGGACTGCTGGTGCGGGTGTGATGTGCGTGGGAGATGCGGCTAGCCTAGTCGATCCTTTCAGTGGTGAGGGTATTGGAAACGGGCTATTGTCCGCCAAGATGACATCGAAGTACTTCGACAAAGATTCCCATGCCGATGGTTTTCCCGAGGACCAAGCTATCGAGTACATGAACGACCTATGGGGTACACTGGGCAAGGAATTGACCAACTCTTACAGACTCCAGAAGGTGGTCAAGTGGAAGAGGCTGATGAACTGGTTCGTTGGAAAGTCATCTCGCAAGGAAGAGATGGGCGATATGCTTACGGGGATGATCGCCGACAAAGAAGCCCAGAAGGCACTGTGGAGTCCTTGGTTCCTATTCAAGACTATATTGTTGCCATGATGTGGTAGGAACGTGGAAAGCGGATTGGACGAGTCACTCGATGGAATCGCTGCCGTGTTCTTGGATCTTGATGGAACCATATACCTCGGAGACGGTCTAATCGAGGGAGCTTCTCAGTTCCTTGACAGATTGGAGCAACACGGAATCAGGAGATTCTTCCTCTCTAATAACTCTAGCAAGTCGGTCAGCCAATATCTGGAAAAGCTCAGGGGAATGGGCATCGTCGCCACCGAAGGAGAGATTTTACTTTCTACTCACGATCTGATTTCTTGGCTGTCCAACGAGGGGGTAGTGGACACTTTCCTGGTGGGGACAGAGGGAATGAGGGAGATGCTCGAGAGTAGTGGTTTTAGCACTGCCTCAGATAATCCTGAGTATGTGGTTCTCGGTTATGACACGGAGATAAATTACGAAAAGCTCGCGACGTCTTCCATTCATCTGCACAACGGGGTACCCATGGTTGCGAGCCATCCTGACATGGTGTGCCCTTCTCCCGATGGTGGCCTCCCAGACACAGGTGCCTACATGGCTCTATTCGAGGCTACTACCGGTGTGGGGCCGAAGCATGTCTGTGGGAAGCCCAACAAGGGCATGATCCTACACAAGATCAAGGAGATTGGGATTAAACCGTCCAATTGCGCAATGGTAGGAGATCGCCTGTATACCGACATGGAGATGGCGGATAGAGCGGGGGTTCACGGCATACTCGTGCTATCAGGAGAGGCAACAAGAGATGATTTGGATGAAAGTATTCTGAAGCCATCTTTGGTGGTGGACTCAGTCGCATCTCTACTTTGAGCAGGTACGTTAATTCCTCAATTTTGACATTCCACCATCGAGGTGCAGGACCTGTCCGGTCATGTTGTCCGGGGCTGAAGTCAAGAGCCAGTGAACAGAGTTGGCAACCTCTTCAGGCAGGTTGATTCTCCTGAGGGGGATCATGCCGACAGCGGCTCTCTTTGAAGCATCAGGAGAGGTAATCGGGGCAGATAGTCTGGTATCTGTCAGCCCTGGAGCGACAACGTTGACTCTAATCCCTCTGCGTGCGTAAGTGGATGCAGCTGAACGTGCCATCGACTCGACCCCTCCCTTGGCTGCAGAAACAGCCTCATGATTGACAAGCCCCAGGCTACCTGCTACACTGGACGTGAATACGACCCGTCCTCCTCCATTTCTGAGCATCTGCTTGCACGCTACAGACAGAGTTACGAAAGCACTTGTCAAATTGGTCCTGACGACCTCTTCGAACGACTCCAGGCTCATCGCATGGGGGGGTCTGACTGCGAATGATCCGACCATGTGTGCGACTCCATCCAACCTACCATCTCCGTCTTTGATCGCGGCCAGAACTGCCTCTT
>CAXEIX010000075.1:0-4850 GCA_963996605.1 uncultured Candidatus Poseidoniales archaeon
AGGACTAAGAGGGTAATCTCTTCTACTCCGCGGGAAGATATGGAAGAGAGATTAGTCGTTCTCTGTAATTTTTGATAGGATATTTAATGGCCCTATTGAGTACCCAGAAGTCATGAATAATGAGTTCAGGAAGGAGGAAGAGGCATGAGTGAAGTGGATTGGAAGACAGAGGCATTGAACCCAAAGTGGTGGCTGATTATCCTGGCATTAGGACATACGTTCATGGGAGTCTTATTACCAATGGATCCGGACAACGACAATGAGTTGATGGTAAATGGAATATTCCTGGTAATTACGGTTTACATGCTCTATGCCATATTCTTGAATGAAGGTCAGGCCCAAGCTCGGCTCGCGGCTGTCATAGCTGGACCGGTATGGGTCTGGTTCGTTATTTGCATGGCTTTGGAGCTTGATGTTACATATTCAACAGAGCCTGTAAATTGGGGGTTTTCAAGTGACTTTGTACCACCAATGATGCTCTGGGGTATGACAGCGCTGACAGGTGTGTTGGGTTGGAATTCTGAGGAGTGACCGTGCTAAGTAAGGTATTAGATCACAAGAATGTGGCAATTGCCAATATTGCATGGGCCGTTCTTCACGTTTGGATCGCCCTTGAGATCGAGGAAAGTATGGGCTTTCTGGCAATAGTAGTATTAATTGGTGGCATATTCGGATTTGCAATGATTTCTGAGGAGATGCTTGGCCGTAGGGTCATGCTTCTGCCATCACTACTGTACCTGCTTGTACTTCCAGCGGTGGTTGGGTCCCTGACCGGGGATATGGAGTCTAGTGGATATGAGTGGCTCGATATAATTGGTCCAATCATTTGGTTCGTGATAATTCCAGTCACCCTACTAGCTTCAACTCAAGAGTGGACAGGCATCGGTACCTCTGCGGATGAGTGATTTTACTCGCCAAGGAGTAAGCAATGACTCTAGAGGTCCCTCCTGCATCATCACCCGCTGTTCACAATGTGATGATCGCGAACAAATCCACGAGAGTGAAGACTCAATTGGTCTTCTCGGAGAGGAATAACTCGAATTTATCCACTGACTTCCCACATTTCTCAAGATCTTCTGAGTTCATGACCAATCGGAGTTCTCCTGCGAAGTCCCCGACCACGCAGGGAGTTTTCCCCTCTGTGAACCGGGCTAGATCAAAATCCTGCTCGTTGATGTGAAGCAAATCCATAGGAGTCGCTAGCCTTCCCTCGAGATCCTTCCATTCCTTCTTCTTCGAGACTCCCCGATGGGTGATGTCACACAGGGCACAGTGGGCTGTACCCCTGATTTTTCCCCACACATAGGCAAGTTCGCCCATTATGCCTCCATCTGCGTTGTAAACTCCATACATCTTGTTCATGCTGGTTGTAATATCCTCGGCCATATCAACGACTGTTTTCAGACCTGACCGTGATTCGATTGTTCTAAGCAGTGTCACGAACTAATCGTTTTAACAGAATTTAGTGGCGGACCGTGCAGGATTCGAACCCACGTCTCCGGCTCCGAAGGCCGGAAGGATATCCAGACTACCCTAACGGTCCACGCTCTCTCCCAGCCCGGCCAACCCATATTCAATCCGACGGATGACAGAGCACCACGAGCCTCGATAGGCTCTTGTGGACCCTGACCGGGATTGCGGAATGGACATCCCATCCGAACTCGGCTATCCTGACTCTCATTTCTTCCCAATCCAATCCCATCACCTGCAGCTTATCTGAGACCGGGCCATCGAGGGCGTCAGGGCTTGATGGGAGCATCGTGCATACGGTTCCATCCGGGCAAATCTCTCTAGCGGATGAAAGAGCCCCGAGGAAGACATCCAATCCATCCTCGGATGTCCATGCGTTCCTCCCGTAAGGGGGATCGAATACGAATGAACATCTCTCGATACTGCCCCAAACCTCGTGAGTCGAGTCTGCTGAGCATTTTTCGACCCTATACGATCCGGTTCCCCCTGCCCAGTCTAGGTTTGCCTTAGTGCCCTCCACCATTCTTGAGTCGAGGTCGCTAGCAAGTGCGTTCAAACCCAACATGGATGCCTCGATGGCGATTCCACCGGTTCCGCAGAATGGGTCCACCACAGCAGATGGGGTTCCTCTCGAGAATGAGAGGGACACCATCAGACGTGCTAACCTCGGATCCATAGTTACTGGCTTGAAGAAAGGTCGATCCGTGGGTGATGTGCCGACGTATGTACCGGTAGATGTCCCATCTCTTATCCCCCAGAGGATTAGAGGGTTCTGCTGGGCGTCGTCCCAGTGGCCGGAGGAGTCCCCAGGTCCCGCAAGAATCACAACTATCTCAGATTCTGGATTCTCCAGGTCTACAGGCCTCAGATCGCTGGAGATCTTTGCTCCTACCTCAGATTCTATGTCTCTGCGGGAGAGGTCGCATACTCCAGTACCTAGCTTCCTTGCTCTGACTGCGAAGGAACCCATCGGAAGGAACGACTCGGCCCACTCATGAATACAAGCGGCGACATCGCCTGCTGATACGTCTTGCTCGTAGACCCAGAGCCTGGAAGTAGAATGGATGACGTCGTCAACTAGTGAGGCCCCTGATATCCTCTCCAGTACTGATTCTGTCTGTGTAACGAATGTAAGACGGGGATGTAGTGTCTCGATCGGACCGAGAAGTGACCTGCACTCCTCCCGGAAAAGACGAGGGTGCCAACCGCTCCCAAGAAGTACCAGGCTTCGTGTCCCCATACCTATAGCGCAGGGACCTCAGGGCTTCAACCCTATATGCCCCCACTACTAGCACCACCCATAATTGCGAGGCGGGGAGTATGGGCTGCAATCTGAGAGATCTAGTTTCACCTGAAGCAATTGAGCTGAGTGACCTATCGGGTCAGAGAGTGGCGATTGACGTGTTCCTGAATTCCTACCAGTTCATCACTTCGATGACAGGAGCCGACGGCAAGCCCCTCTCGTTCGATGGGAAGCCGGTTGCACACCTGATGGGTTTCCTAGACAGGGCCACGGTGATGATCTCGGAAGGGATAGACCCAGTGTTCGTATTCGACGGCAAACCTCACGATCTGAAGAGGGAGACTCTTGATGGGAGGAGGGAAAGGAAGACGGAAGCAGTTTCCCGTTGGGAAGCGGCAGTTGATGCAGGCGATATGGAAGCAGCGAAGAAACTGGGGCCTCAGACGGCTGAGTACACCCCGGACATGGTCCAGGAGACCAAGGACCTATTCGATCTGATGGGAGTCTCCTGGGTGGAGGCGCCGATGGAGGCAGAGGGAGCTGCTGCGGTTATGTGCTCTAGGGGTGATGTATCTGCGGTTGCCAGCCAGGACTGGGACACTCTCCTGTACGGCTCACCGGTGATGGTCAGGAACCTGACTAGCCATGGGACTAGGAGGTTCGGACGAGTCATGAGCGCGGAGAGGATTGATCTCTCCAAGACGCTCGAGAGCCATGGGATCACTAGGGAGCAGCTTGTTGACCTGGGGATAATGGTCGGAACGGACTTCCATCCAGGGATCAAGGGCATTGGGCCCAAGACCGGTTTGAAGCTGATGAAGAAGCATGGCACCATGGAGGCGGTTGCCGAGGCCAAGGGATTCGAACTGCCGGAGAATCTAGAGGGGATCAGATCCCTTTTCATGGAACACCCCGTTGGGGACGAACCGATTCCAGAAGCCCGGAGGGCGGTGGAAGAGAGTCTGCGTTCCTTCCTCCAAGAGGAGCGTGGCTTCTCAGAGAGGAGGATGGAGCGTGCACTAAACCGTCTGGCCGAAGCCGGGCGGCTCAAGTCGTCGAGCCAGCCTTCGTTATTCGACTTCTGATCAAATCAGGTCGAAGTCGTTCTCTTCCGAATCTGGGATTCCGTCTCCATCGTCGTCATCATCGGTGTAGTCTGGGATTCCGTCGTTGTCGTGATCGAACTGGCCGGTAGTGTCCCAGCCATCATTCAACTCGAACCAGTCTGAGAGGCCGTCGTTGTCATCGTCAGTGTCGTAACTGTCCCAGAATCCGTCGTTGTCGTGATCGTACCTGTAAGCACCGAACGCACCGTCCAATTCGTCAACATCTAGGATGTTGTCGTTGTCGTCATCGGGGTCGGCTGCGTCATTGATGCAGTCGTTGTCGTGATCCCTAGCGGCATCCACATCGAATATCCCATCTCCATTCAGGTCTACGAGCTGCTCTTCGACTCCATCCCCGTCACAGTCCAACTTATCCTCCCAGTTGTCTATGCCATCGTTGTCGATGTCGAAGTCGATGCTGTCCTCGAGGCCGTCGTTGTCATGGTCGTAGATGTCTGTTACTGGGTTGCCGTCCTCGACTTCCTCGCGGTCGTCGATTCCGTCTCCATCGTCGTCATCGTCGTCTGCGTCGTCGATACCGTCGTTGTCATGGTCCTCTGGTCTTGGATCCTGAGAATCTGGGATTCCGTCGTTGTCGTCGTCCCAGTCCTGGTCGTCTGGAATTCCATCTCCATCGTTGTCGTTCTCGCCGTTCTGGTCCTGGTTGTCTAGTTGCTGGCTCTGCTGCTGGTCTGAAGCGGATCCCTGCTGGCCCTGATCGTCGCCTTGGGTCTGGCCCTGCTGTTGCTGGTTCTGACCATTCTGGTTGTTGCCGTTCTCGTCACCGCCCTCCTGGTCTCCCTGCTGGCCACTCTGCTCGCCGCCGTTCTGCTGCTGGCCTTGGCCGTTATCCTGCTGGTTTCCTTGCTCGCCTGGATCGCTGTCCTGGCCCTGCTGGCCATCCTGGTCAGACTGAGAGCCTTCGTCCTGTCCCTGGCCCTGCTGTCCTTGGCCACCTTGGCCCTGGCCGTTCTGACCCTGGCCCTGTCCTTGTCCCTGGCCCTGTCCTTGTCCCTGGCCCTGTCCTTGTC
>CAXEIX010000076.1:0-4829 GCA_963996605.1 uncultured Candidatus Poseidoniales archaeon
TGGTAGAAATCAGACCGGTTGCATAGACCCTGTTCTACTATATGTTAGTGGGGGAAATACTCAGGTAATAGCTAGAGCAGATGGGAGATACCGTGTTCTGGGTGAAACACTGGATATCGGTATTGGAAACATGTTGGATAAGTTTGCCAGGTCTCAGGGACTTCCCTTCCCGGGGGGCCCGAAGATCGAACAACTAGCTTTGACCCATTCTAATATGGGTCCCCAGTCACTCGATGAGGTAACACTACCTTATGGGGTTCATGGGATGGATCTGGCTTTTTCAGGAATGCTCACCTCTGCTATTCAGAAGATTTCTGAGGGATTGTCTATGGAACAAGTCTGTTGGTCCCTCCAGGAACATTCGTTCGCAACGTGTGTCGAAGTTGCAGAGAGAGCATTGGCACATACGGGGAAGTCCGAACTACTTCTCGGCGGAGGTGTAGCGTGCAATGAGAGACTTAGGGAAATGAGTCAAACGATGTGCGAAGAGAGGGGTGCTCATTGCTATTGGCCAGAGAAGCCATTCTGTATCGATAATGGTACAATGATTGCAGAACTAGGTCGTAGAATGCTTGAATGCGGTATAGAAACTAAGATTATGGATAGCGCCATCGATCCATCACTCAGGACTGATAACACCATAGTGGTATGGCAATAATAATCACGAACTCTTATGAGAGTCCGTCCAACCGGTAATTTGAGGATTGATTGGAAAGTGCAGAGAAGACGTAGGAAGAAGGCCGCTCCAAAGAATATTTTTGGATCTGTTCCACAAGCTACTCAGAAGTCTAAGCCAAGCAGTTCATCCAGCATAAAGCCACCCAAGGTGAGGACTCAGATAGCTCCCCCTCCTTCTGTCCCCGGTGCTAAGAAAAGGGAAGAGGCCCCAGTTCCAACTGTTAAGACCCCCATAGATGAAATCACAAAAAAAGAGGCCATAGCACCTGTTTCTGAGGAGACATCCGTCGAAAATCCTCAATCTGTAGAAACTCAACAAACTATCATGGAAGAGAAAGGAGATCAGCACATTTTACAGGAGCAGATTCTAGGCAAAGGCTCTAGCAAAGAGATCGTACCCGAGAAGAAACCCATTCCATCTGAAAAAATTACCGAAGAGCAAGATGGAGGCAAGAGTCTGAAGGCACGACAGATCATCCAGAACAGTATGCTCAAAGCCTCAATTGCAGTAGAAGAGGCAAAAACACAGAAGAAAACTCAGCAAAAGCCTGCCGAAGTCCCAAAGAAGCCACAGAGGAAGTTCAGAAACAAGAACTCGTCGTATCAGCCAGCAAATAGAGCTCGTAGACTGGACAGGAGTAGGCACATGGAGTACAAGTACGAAATGCGCGGCATTCTTTCGGAGATAGGAATAGAAGAGGAGCACCGATCAAACCTCCTTGCCACTATTTGGGCCAGGGGTGAAAGGCAAACAACGAATGAGGCTAAGGAATTCTTGAAAGAAAAACTAGACGAGGGGATAATCGACGACGATCAAATGACATCACTCGAAAAGATAGTTGACGGTTATACAGTTCGAAGATGATATCTGAGAATGGTTCATGGGTTGAAACCCTCTGGGCATAACGTGGTAGAAAAGATGGACAGCAGCGATGATGCGCCCACTAAATCTTCAGGGATGCCGCCATACCGCCGAGGCATTCACCCCGGGATGTACAGAGATAGACTTTGGACAATGAGGCAATATGCCGGTTTCTCCTCCGCTGGGAACACAAACAAACGTTTCAGAAAGTTACTCGATAGTGGTCAGACTGGCCTCTCGATAGCCTTTGATCTGCCTACTCAACTCGGTCTCGACTCAGATGACGAGCTCTCCTCCGGAGAAGTTGGAAAGGTTGGAGTCTCTATTGACTCAATCCACGACATGAGAGTGTTATTTTCTGACATAGATATGGGTTCAATCTCCACTTCAATGACCATAAACGCACCGGCGACAACTCTGCTGGCATTGTACGTCGCAGTGGCCGAAGAAAAGGGAATCCCCCTAGACCAACTATCAGGAACGGTCCAGAATGATATTCTGAAGGAATATATCTCTAGGGGACTTTACATCTTCCCTCCCGAACCCTCGATTCGGCTAACTACGGACCTCATGTCATGGTGTAATATCAATGCACCCAGATGGAATACAATTTCAATCAGTGGATATCACATGAGGGAAGCGGGTTGCACGGCATCGCAGGAAATTGCCCTCACACTAGCGAATGCAATTTTCTATTCTCGTATGGCAATTGGAGCAGGAATGAAGATTGATGATTTCGCCCCTAGGATGTCTTTCTTCTTCGCCTGCCACAATAATTTCATCGAGGAGATCAGTAAGTTCAGGGCAGCAAGGCAATTGTGGTACGAATTAGTAGAGGAAGAGTTCGCCCCCGGCAATCCAAAATCCTCACAGTTGAGATTCCATACACAAACATCAGGAGTTACACTGACAGCACAACAACCGATGAACAATGCTGTCAGAGTGGCATATCAGGCTCTTTCTGCAGTATTTGGCGGGACTCAGTCACTACACACGAATAGTTATGATGAGGCATTGGGGCTACCCACGGAAGACTCAGCAAAACTAGCTTTACGCACGCAGCAGATCATCGCCGAGGAATTGGGCATCACAGATTTTGTAGACCCACTCGGCGGGTCTTCGGCTATTGAGGGAATTACTGATGATTTGATCAAAGAAGCTCGTTCAATAATTCACGATATACGGAATCTGGGCGGTGCAATGGAGTGTGTTAAGGCTGGATTTCAACAAAGGATGATCCATGAAAGTGCATGGGAACATCTTCGCAGGGTTGAGGGCAAGAACGAACTTGTAGTCGGTGTCAACTCTCATGTCGACGAGTCGGAACCAGATTTTGAAGGACTCATACTCGACTCTGATGAGGCAAACTCACAGATTTCACGATTAATTGAGATGAAGGGGAATAGGGATCATGAGTCTGTAAAAGACTCACTGTCGGACTTGAGGCGTTGCTGCAGAGACGGCTCCAACATTATGCCCCCGATCATTTCTGCCGTCAAAGCAGAGGCAACAGTGGGAGAAGTCAACAGTGTTTTGAGGGAGGAGTTCGGAACATGGTTCGCCCCAAGTGGTGTTTGAATGGCCGGCGGATCTGTAAATCACATTGGAATTGCGACACCATCGCTCGATAAATCAATGGAATTATGGTCGAAATTGGGATTCATTCCATCTGCCGACAAGATTAGTGAAGATCAAGGTGTCAAAATCCGCTACTTGCATGGTACGGGAAATACTAGAATAGAATTGCTGGAACCTCTTTCCACGGAAACTCCAGTGGGCCGCTTCATTGAACTCAGGGGTCCCGGTGTTCAGCAGATTGCCATAGATGTGGACAATATCGAGTCTATGATTTCTGATTTGGTTAGTATCGGAGTCAGGATGGTTTCGGAAGTGCCAGTAATTGGCTCGGACGGCCACCGAATCGCCTTTGTTCACCCTTCATCCGCAGGAGGAGTTCTCATAGAATTGGTAGAATCTCCCAAGTGAGAATCATCAAAAAGCATACCCAACTCGCAGCATCATGATTACTTCATTGCAGAGATTCAATACATTGGACGCTACAACTGCTACGGAAATTGAGTTAGAACGTGACTTCATCAGAGACACACTTGAGGTTCTGAGGGGTACTGGTGAGATTTCCAATGATGCATTCCTTGATGCAGGGACCATCCAAGGGGGCCTATCACTTCTACTGAACCTCATTTCACAAGGCATCTCAGAAGATGAGGCAAATAGTCAATTAAACAGCCTGAAGAAAAGGGCGAGTGCTCTTGAAAACCAATATCCAGGTCTAGACGAAAAGGTTGAGAAAATACGAAAGTAATATCCTAGTATTACTCCAGTAATATTATATCCACACCCAATTAGGCGTAGATATGCCTAAGATTAGCCTAGACATGCCAAATGAAATTGTTTCCGATCTCAAGAATCACATAGGAGATTCAAAGAAATTCGTCAGTTTAGCTGACGCAATCAGAACTGCTTGCAGGAAAATGTTGGACCAATTAGATGAAATCGATTCAAGGCACGGCAGGTGAACAAATGAAAATTCCAGACAGGGAAGATGCGATTAATGCCGTCGATATTTTAGTTCGTTACATAGAACAGTGCGGAAAAGACCTCCGAGAGGGTCTAGAAAAAACGCCAGAGAGAGTAATCAAGTCATACGAAGAGATATTCCGTGGATATTCACAGGATGCCGGCGAAATTCTAGATTCAACATTCAATGCTGAGGGTTATGATGGCATAGTTCTACTTAGGGACATGGAATTCCATAGCACCTGCGAGCATCATCTACAACCATTCTCAGGTAGGGGACATATCGCTTACATCCCTGTAGAAAGGATAGTCGGGATTAGTAAGCTCGCGAGACTATTGGATATGTACTCTATGAGGCTCCAGAACCAGGAGAGGATTACACAATCTATAGCCAACGACATCATGGAACACCTGAGTCCCCTGGGTTGCGCAGTCATCCTCGAGGCCCAGCACGGTTGTATGAAGTGCAGAGGCGTAAAGAAGCAGAACTCAGTTATGACAACTAGCGCTATGAGAGGCGTATTCTTTGAAAGAGGAGATGCAAGATCAGAGGTCCTGCAATTAATTAGAAGCCAATCGGTTCAGGGGTGATTATCTGCAGACATATCCAATCGTGGAGATTTTCCATTCGGTTCAGGGAGAGGGATTCCACAGCGGTATCCCTCACGTTTTCATCAGGTTTGGTAACTGTAACCTCAGGTGTGAATGGTGTGACACCGACTTCATGACCTTTGAGGAGATGAGTGTCGAC
>CAXEIX010000077.1:0-4783 GCA_963996605.1 uncultured Candidatus Poseidoniales archaeon
TGCTGCCCCCTGGGTGCTTGCTCCCTTCCACCGATTCCGACTACTGGGTCTCGGCCATTGTCGAGATACACTCCGAATGGTCTCGAGCCGGCGGCGTCCCTAGGCACGTGGACGACGGGCTGCTCTCCCTGGCGAAGGGTTCCTTCGGAAGAAAGGCCCATGGCGATGCGCTTGCCAAGGCATATGGCATGGCCTGTGAAAATTAAGAAAGAGAGGAGAGGGGGAGTTTTCATGCAGTCCGATCAGCAAGTCCAGAAGACTCGTCGACACGACATCGACTGGCTGAGGGTGATCCTGTTCGGCCTGCTGATTCCCTTCCACGTAGCGATCGGGGTCTACTGGTCAACCTACGGCGAGGAGATAAATCCCAACTCGGAACCCCCCTCCACGGAGCTGCTCGCTTCCGAGGAGGACCAGAAGCGCTTCATCGAGGAGAACGACGTCTACACGCCCGAGTCGGTGGACTTCACCAGCATGATCCTCCACTGGATGCACCAGTGGAGGCTCGCTGCCTTGTTCATGATCTCCGGGATGGGGACTGCGTTCGCCTTCAAGCGACGCACGTGGCAGGTCTTCCTGGAGGAGAGGGTCAAACGGCTTCTGATCCCGATGTTCTTCGGGGCATGGACGATGGGATTCGCAGGTTCCGTCATCATGGGGAGCGAGGAAATGAGCCCCCTCGGGCTCACCTTCGGTTTCCTCTTCGGGATTGTCTGGAGGTCCCTCGTATTCTGGGTCCCGATCATCGGGAAGATAATCGCGCTGGGGCACCTGTGGTTCCTCTGGAACCTGTTCCAGTACTCCCTGATCATGACCCCCATATTCCACGTGGTGAGGGAGAGCCCGGATGGGGCGATGGCCAGGTTGCTGCGCTCGTCCTTCAGCATCCCGATGGGGATCGGGGCGCTTGTCCTGATGCCCCTGGTCCTTTCCATGACCGAGGTCGTGTTCAAGCCGTGGTTCCCCGGCTACATCGGGGTGGCCTACGAGTGGTTCTGGTTCCTAGCCTTCTTCGCCTTCGGGTACATATGCATCATCGCCAAGGAGGAGTACTACCGATTCATCGAGAGCAAGAGGATCGCGATCACCGTCATCACGGCCCTTTGGACCGTTGCGTTCGTCTGGTTGAGGCTCGAGCAGCACGACTCGGGCGTGCCGTACGTGGACGGTGGCTGGCTGGAGAACGGCATCTTCCATGACAGGATGACGCTGCTGGCATGCGTCATCCACAGCTTCCACGCCTGGTTCTGGTGCCTCACCCTCTTCTCCTGGGGTGCGTACCTGCTGAACAGGCCCAGCGATAACCTGGCCTACCTCAACCAGGCGGTCTACCCGTTCTACATAGTGCACATGCCACTGACCTTCGCCGGCCTGAGGATCGCCTCCGAGCTCGGCCTTAGGGACTACTCCGCAGTCTTCGTCGCGACCGCCTTCGTGGTCCTGTTCTGCTGGGTCTTCTTCGAGGGGGTAAGGCGAACCAGAGCCACGAGCTTCCTGTTCGGCATCAAGTCCCCCAAGAGGCTTGGGACACCCGCTATCAATGACGAGAATTGAAATGCGCAACTATCAGGGATGGCGCCCGAGGGTCCCTAGGACTCAATGGTGATTAGATGATAAATCCGTTCGACAGAGCCACAGAAATAAGCATAGAACACCCGAAGAAGGTACTGGCGATCGGCTTTGTATCGACGCTCCTTCTATCGTCGATGGCGATGTTCCTGGAGTTCGATAACTCCGAGGACGCATTCTTCCCCGATAACGAGACGGTCCAACTGCTGGACGAGGTCGAGGGCGAGTACCAGGCCAGCATTGACTTCGTGAGGATTATTGTCAGAACTGAATCAGACCTCTCTGACTCTTCGACTTGGTCACATCTGGGCAGGATGGAGGCGATACTGCTCGAGGAAGAGAACCTCTCAGGCGTCGCTTACCCGCTGTTCGGGGGCCAGGCGAACAACGGGCCTGCGAGCTCCGCGATATCCTGGCTGAAGTACCAGAGCCCGGAAAACAACGCAGCGTGGATCAACGGCCTTCTAGCCTCAGTGGACGCCCTCGCTAGTGCAGAAGAGGAAAACTACTCAGCGGCGAAGGAGGCTCTGGAGGCCTCGATCTCCGGGATACCTGCACCGGTTGCAGTGACATCGCTGGAGATGTCGTCATGGGACTACTCGGAGCCTTCCGACTGGTTGCCGAAAATACTGGCTGGGGAGGACATCCAAGAGGAGTTGGGCGCCGTCATCGGAGCTTCGCAATCGCTAGTCAGCGATAACGAGAGCAAGTCTGCCGAGCTTGGGGTTCTGAGGGGACAAATCACAGGGGGAATAGCGCCGCTTCTGGGATACCAGTCCGTAGAGCTAGGCTCGTCCATATCCGGCACAGTCCCGAGCGGCACTGCTGACCTGTTAGCCAGTGATGGCCCGTTCCTTGTCACGATGACTGTGTCTACTGATCCAGAGGACCACGCGGGAAAGAGCGCCGAAGAGGTGCAAGCCGATATCGTGCTGTGGACCGAGAATGTGGAAAGGGAGATTCTGGCATTGGATGACGAGTCATCCAGTGTGTTCTCGTTCTCCCAGTTCCAACAAGGGCAGAATGCCAACCTCGGAGTCGAGTTAGCAATACTGAATTCGGCTTCTCTTCTCATCCTAGGTTCGATACTTTACTTCACGTTCAGGAGTTTCAGGGACACTGCTTTCGTTCTCGGGCTGACCGTGTTCGGGATACTAGCGACCTATGGGACGTCAGGCCTTCTCACCAAGATTGGCGTGGACATGACTTTCAACGCGGCTATGAATTCCATTCCTGTCCTTCTGCTAGCCATCGGAGTCGACTACGGGCTGCACGTGGTCAAGAGGGTGAGAGAGGAGTACCTGGAGGAGTCGGGGGATGGCTCCAGCAGAATATCCGCATTGAGCGAGGATGCGAGGAGGAAGGCCATAAGGTCGGGGACAACTCTGACATCCATCGCACTCCTAATCGCCATCTTCACGGACATGGTTGGGTTCCTCTCGTTCAGGCTATCGAGCCAGCAGTTCCTAGTTGTGTTCGGCACCGTGATTGCGATCGGACTGTTCTACGTTTACCTGTTCAGCATAACGGCTCTACCAGCACTGATGACGATCGTGCCGCCCAAGGACATGGAGATGGGCAAGTCCGTGAAGACCGGGGTGAGCCCCCTCATTCAGAGGGTCTCACGCCTCTCGGACAAGCCGGCCATCACGATCCTGGTGGCGGCATTGATCACGGCCCCGATGATGATCGGGGTTGGTCAGCTGGAGGTGGGCTTCGACACCAGGGATAACTTCGACGACTCGGTGCCGGTCGTAGCTGATTTCCTCCTCATCTCAGAGGAGTTCCAAAGCAGTCCCTCCCCGATATACGTGGTAGTCGAGGGGGACGTGGTTTCGCAGGAGGGTTGGCAGGCTCTGGAGTCGGTAGTCTCCGTCCTCGGGCAAGACCAGAGGGTCACTGTTGTCGTCTCCGACCTCCCATCCACCCTCCTCTCGGCGAGAGGCGCGAACCCCGAGCTCTCGTCCCTCATGAGCTCCGTGGAGAATGGCGAGGAGGGGAGTTGGCTCAGCCTCAACTCATGGCTAACGGAAACCCCAGAGGGCAGAAGTCTCTCAGCCGGGATGCTCTCCAGCGATGGGAAGCAGACCTTGGTCTCGTTCCAAGCAGCCACCCTGGACTGGTCCAGCACCAACGCCTTCGAAAGCGATCTGTCTACCGAGCTTTCGGGATCCATGGGGGCTGGTTTCACGGCAGACCTCAGTGGACGATCGCTGATACTGGCCCAAATCACCTCGGACGTAGCCGAGGCGGCGATCCTATCGACTGCAATCGTAGCGGGAGTGATCCTCCTGACGCTCGTGGCGATTCACACGTTCAGGACCAAGGACGTGCGTCTGGGCCTCGCCAGGGGGGTTGTGACTTGGATACCCTTGCTCGCGGTAGTGGCATGGGTCTACGGAATCATGGGCTTCACGGGATTCCAGCTAAACTCTCAGACGGTCACCATCGGGGCACTCACCCTGGGCCTGGGTGTCGACTACGCCGTCCACCTCTCGACGAGGATAGAGGAGGAGGTGGAGAAGAACCCAGAGGGAACTACAGAGGAGTGGGCTTCAGCCTCGATTTCGACCACTGGTCGAGCCATGGCCGGGGCCGCAGTAACCACTGCAGGGGGCTTTTCCGTGCTGAACCTCTCCTCGCTGGTCCCACTGCAGCTATTCGGGCAGGCGTTCGTCGTGGCAATCACCCTCGCTCTGCTAGCCAGCGTCCTGTTGCTCCCGCCCATCTACACCAACCTGATGAAGTGGGAGAGGAACAGGTCGGCGAGAGTCGCCTCGTAATCTATAGATGACAACCACTTAATAGCAAATTTCTCGGGACACGCCCTATGCTCCGAGTCTCAGATCTCAAGAAGGGATTCGGTTCGGGCCGCAGGAGGCTCGAGGTCCTGAAGGGCATCGACATGGAGGTGCAGAAGGGCGAGTTGGTCAGCCTAATGGGACCCAGCGGCTGCGGGAAGAGCACTCTGCTGAACATCATTGGCGGTTTGCTGGAGGGCGACTCGGGCAACATATCTCTTGGATCATTCAACTACGGGACCAAGTCTCCCAGCAGGGTGGTGGACGTCAGGAGGAATGGAGTCGGTTGGATTTTCCAGGACTTCCACCTCATCGACCGCCTGAACGCACTGGATAATGTGACCTTCAGCCTGGAGCTTTCCGGCGTCCCCTCTCGAGAAGCCGAACATAGGGCCAAGTCGGCCTTGGAGAGA
>CAXEIX010000078.1:0-4715 GCA_963996605.1 uncultured Candidatus Poseidoniales archaeon
GTTTGGAGGGGCCACGCTCACAATGCACCGAAGAGGGCATTGGAAGTGCTGATCTTATACTGGTTCCCCTAGAGGATGGGGACAGGTGCGAGGCTCTGGTCAATCTGGGCAAGGAAGTGGTAGTAATCGATCTGAATCCCCTCTCGAGGAGTTCGAAGATGGCGACTGTCACAATCGTGGATGAGGTCTCGAGGGCTTTCGAGGGTATTCTTTCTGAGCTTGTTACAAATCCTAACTGTATCCCGACTGAATGGGATAATGCGTTTGCGCTAAGGGAATCCCTGGTTGAGATCACAGAGTATCTTGAAAGTCATAGGTCGGGCTAACCCGACATCTCTCGGAGGATGTCTGAGCATCTTGATGAGATCGCCTTGCCAACTTCAGTCGTCGAGGCCTTCCCTCCTAAGTCGTATGTTACCAGGCCGCCCTCTGACATATGTTCGGAGATTGCACGCTCTAGAACATCAGCACACATTGTAGCCTTCTCGTCATCATGGCGCAAACCCAGGGAGTCAAACATCAGCTGCACCGATGAGATCGAAGCAATTGGGTTCACTTTGTTCTGACCAGCATATTTCGGACTGGAGCCGTGGACTGGTTCGAAGAGCATGTGATTATCTCCGATGTTGGCACTTGCAGCCATCCCCATCCCGCCCTGGAGTACGGAGGCTAGGTCGGTTGCGATGTCGCCGAACATATTGGGCAGGACTACCACATCTAGATCCTCGGGACTTCTGACAAGCCACATAGTGAATGCGTCGATGAAGGCTTCGTCGGTCGTCACTCCTTCGAACTCAGAAGAGACCTCTCTGAAGACTTCTCTGAAGAGTCTGCACCCCCTAGTCACGTTGCTCTTGTCCACGCAAGTTACCTTCTGAGTGGAGCCGAGTCTGGATTGGCGTCGCTTCGCGAGTTCGAATGAGTATCGAATGACGCGCTCGCTCCCCTTACGAGAAATCGGCCTTACGTCCCAACCGACCTCACCATCCAATCCAGGGAAGTCATCGATAACCAATGGTTCGTCTCTTTCGTCCCCCCTCGCTGCCATTCCAGACCGTCTTAGGAGTGCATGGTAAAGGCCCTCTGTGTTTTCTCTGACCATCACGATATCAACCAGTTCGTGATCCCAAACATCGGAGAATGTTCCGTGAACCTTGTGTTTTACTCCTTTGTACAACTTGACTGGCCTCACATTTGCATAGAGGTCCAGTGCAGATCTGAGTCCCAATAGTGCCTGTCCGCCTGCAATATCTCCATTCGGCAGTGTCGCGCCCGGCCATCCAACTGCACCCACCACAATGGCATCCGACTCATCACGACAGAATTCGAATGATCCAGATGGCCACTCTTCACCAGTATCGAGATAGTGCTGACCTCCACAAGGAATCTCGGTAATTTCGAGGGAGATTGCACCGGATTCCTGGAAAATAGAGAGGATTCGCTTGACCTCTTCCATCACTTCGCGCCCCGTCCCATCGCCCGGAAGTAGGGTCATGCGATATGGCGCCATGGCTTCGGCAAGACCTTTTCATTCATCAATCCGACCCCATGTAAAACTTGACTTTCTGAGGAGATAATTGATAGACGGTCAAGTGGACACCAACATGTATGGACTCCAACCCTGAAGAAGGTAAAGGCGGACCGAAGATAGATATCAGGACTCTACCCGAGTCGGTTTCCCTGCTATGGGAGTCAATGCTGAGGAAGAATCCCAACTGGGATCTCTCCAAGTGGCTAGACGAGAGGGCAAATGAAGAGTTGGAGTTGCTGGAGTCTCACCTGGGAAGGGAGAGGCTGAGGTACGAACAGCGTCTTCACAGGATTGAGAATCTTTCGAAGCAGATGAGGAGGAGGCGTGAGAGTATCGGCGGATCCGCAATTTCGGACCCCAAACAGCGGAATCTGTTCGATGTCTACGAACCAACAAACAAGGAGGGTTTGTCTGATGAATCCGAAACAGAGATCGGGCCACTGGTGGATTTTGGGAGTCTTTCCACAGATGATGACCTATTGCTAGCATACATTAGTCAGAGGATCCTGATTGCTATCGAGGACTCGAGTGGACGGGGAGAAGGATTGCACTTTGACGAAATAGTCCGTCTTCTAGAGTCGCCCGGAATAAACTCAGAGGATATCGATGAGGCGATATCTTGGCTGCTCCAGAACAAAGAGATCATAGAGATAGAAAGGGATGTATTTGTTGTCGAGGGATAAGAAGTCTGGACTTTTGTAATACAACCATTGAAAGTAGAAGAGCGAGTCGGCTAAATCACTCATGACAAGCGAGACTTCAGGGTGGTACGCTAGGCTGGACCACGAGTGTCCAGAAAGAACCGAACAGATTGGGATATGGTTAGATTCTTGGCTGGAGGCTACCAAGAAAAGACAGCCGATTGCAGCGGCCCTTCCAAACAATTGGCCTACCCTTCCCGCGGGTCTTCTCAGCAACCCTGGTAATGTCCTCGATCACTTGCTTGCAAGATATGACGCTCAGAAGGATGGGCGTTCTCCCAGGGGCGTTTATGCTCCTCCAGCAAGATTCGTCGATGCCGTCCTGCATGATGAACTCCACCATGGAACTAACAAGAAAAAGGAGCCCCCAGCTACCCTTTCCCTAGCAGCACTACCCCCAAGCTTCAGAGGGTTTGCCAAGCAGTTCAACGAAGATATCAATGAGGATGGAACGATAGATGGAAGTGGCGAGTCTGAGAAGAACCGAACAGAATCGGGCATACCAATTCCATTTGCCGATCCCTGCGTTGGAGCAGGTCTCTTTGTGGAACGGATGCTTCGAATCCATGCGGAAAGGCTAGCCAGGCATTCACCTAAGGAGAGGAGGGAGGACACCCTGCGTCTTTTGGAGGGATTGCAGTTAGTGGATACCTCAGAGGTAGCTGTTAACAGTGCCAGAAAGAGAATTGTAATCGTATTGGCAAGGCTTGGCCTTGTCGACTTGGAGGGTGAAGGCGATGATGGGATGGTTGGCCTTAGTGAGGCTGAGATGATTGTTGAGAGTAACGTCAGATGCATGGACCCCCTCATGGGAGAGTGGCCTTGGAATGAAAGACCGATGCTGCTTATCTCTCGTCCACCGTGGCTTAGGATAAAGGACAGGTTCAGGGGGCATCCAGATGGAAGTAATCTCAGAAAGGAGCTGTCCAGCCAATTGAGAGAATTCAAAGGAGCGGATGGAAAGGCAAGATTCTCGGCCATAAAGGGTAACGTAAATCTGTACAGGCTCTACATAGAGAGATCCTTGCAGATCTCCCAGCGGGAGGGTAGGGTAAGGCTGGTTGTCCCGAGTTCGGTACTTAGGGAGAAAAGCAGTCTTCCCCTTAGGAAGCTCCTGGTAGAATCCAACGGTTGGGATACAGTCTGGTCGTTCCCGGAAGACTCGAGGCTCCTTTTTGGAGGGTCACAAGGGGTTTCAGTCATCGGGATCACTGTTGGTGAAGAGACCGATGTTCTGACTAGCTTTGGGCCCCTGTTGGTCGATGACATTTCACCTGGGAGGGGCCTCTCCCCCGACGCTCCTTTCCTAGAGCTTGAGAGGGGCCCTTGGTCCTCGTGGACAGACACCTCGTGGGCAGTTCCCAAGATGCCCAGAGACGAAGTATCCAGAAGCAGGACCATCACGGCAATCGGTAGACTGGCGGACAAACCCAGATTGGTCGAAGAGGGTACTGGTCTGAATCCCAGTGGAAGAGCGATCAAGGTCAGAGTGGGCGAGGTAGAGAGATCCGTCTGGAAAAAGGAAATCTGTGATTGGGCAGGCAAGACTGATGAGGTTCCATTCATCAGATCTTCTCACATCAACTTCGTTGATGGTAAGGGAATCGTGGCGCATCCAGCTCTGGGATCTCATCCAGAAAACAAGAAATCTGCATGGAAAGGACCCAGCCAGATGTCTGTTCAAAGTCGAATCGTTTGCCAGTCCGTAGTAAACCCCAACGCCGAGAGGAGGTTGGTGTGGGCCGTGGTCCCAGAGGGTTGCGTTTTGGGCAACTCAGTTAGCTTCCTCGACCTTCCGAAAGAAGTCGAGGATGGTCTGAGTGAGAAATTCGGTTCTCTTGAGGGTGGATTGGGTTTCTTAGCAGATCGACTGAACACCGAAGATCTCGACCTTTGGTCCAGAGCATGGGCTGCAAACAACAACGTGAACAACTACGAAATTGAGATGCTGCCATTCGAGTTTGCAGAAGACGGAAGTCCGTTTTCCCTACTGAGTAACTAAGGTCGCCTTGCTTGTGGAATGCGGATTTCGGTTTCCTAGTTCCGGAAAAACGCTCATTTTGAGAATGGCTTAATATCCTTGGTTTGCATACGCGGTACGTTCCCAGCTTGGAAATGACAAAGGAGAGACACATGGGAATTAATCCAAAGATTGGAATCACCGGTCTTCCCCGTTCTGGGAAATCTGCTGTTCTCCAGAAGGTTGTAGACATGATTTCCGCAGAGGGTAGCGGTTTCAGGAGGACTAGGGGCCCATCTCCGCCAGAGCATGTCGTAGGGGGCATGAGATGCGAGCCAGTGATTGAAAACGGAGAGAGAGTCGGGTACGCCTGCGTCAACATCCTCACTGGTGAGAAGGGAGTAATGGCACACCGGGAGATTGATTCTAGGAACCGGATCCTCGGATTCGGAATAGACCCAACTGAGATCGACAGAGTGGGCGTTCCTGCGATAAGGGACAGCATCGGGAATTGTGAGATTCT
>CAXEIX010000079.1:0-4712 GCA_963996605.1 uncultured Candidatus Poseidoniales archaeon
AACGGGGTCTCCCGTGAGCGGGTTCTCCAACAAGTCCTCGTTCCAATTCCCGAGCTTTAGGTACTGGTAGAAACCACTCGTGAGCGGAACTGAAATCGGAGCATGTTGGTTCGCGGGTATGCTGTAGTCTGGACCCTTGAAGATCTGGATGAACTGATTTGCGAACGTAGAATCTGTCGAGGAGAAGACCACGTCAGCGTAACCATCATCATTGATGTCACCGACATCTAGGTCTGCTAGGTATGGGTTGATGATCGTGATTGTTTCGAACATCTCCTCCCATTCGTTCACCCTCTCGTCGCAGACTCCCTTGAGGACTGTTAGGTTCGCAGGCCTGATGAATGTCTCGCCGACGAACCTGACGTTCTGCTGATAGTAGATTACGTCATTCACGCCATCTCCATCGACGTCGGTGATCTCTACTCTGTTCCCATCGGCCACGTCACGGAAACCGGCCCTGAATGAATCGTTGTTCGAGATCTGCACGTCCTGCCTGTCTGCGAATCCTCCATTCCCATCATTGTACAGGAAGCTAATGAAGTGCCCGAAACCGCTCCCTGATGCGATGTCATTGTCCCCATCGCAGTCCAAATCTCCTATGGAAATGTACAGTGGGTCCCTCTGCACGGCATATTGAGTGGTGTGGGAAGCAGAAGCGTACGGCACTGCCGAAACGAAGAGCGAGGCTAGCATCAGGAACACTAGTCCCACGGCCCTCCTGCTCTTTCCATGCTCATGGTTACCAGTCATACTCTCGTTCATCATGGTAGTTCGGACTTTCCGACCACTCTTATGCATTACCGAAACGTGTTTTTTTGATGCATTAGATTAATGCCGCTTTGGTTACTTCATCTCAAGCCAACTGGGGTTGGGCGAGTAGCTCACTTCGGCACCCCCGTAAACCTTCTCGAGCCTCCCCATTATCCACAGCCTGTCTAGAAAAATCTCGAGGTCTATTCCCTCTCTGTTCATGCGCTCCCCAACCATTACCTCGATTGTGCTGACCCCCAGCGAGGAATGCCCGTGTTCCCTCACGATCAGGGTCAGGAGAATCTGCAACCATGCTTCCGCCATTGGGTCTCCTGATAGGTTGTTACTCAGAGGTTCTAGATCCTCGACTTCATCCAAGAATTCCATTATTGCGCGAATGTCCGGGTCTGTCTTCTCGGAGATGCCGTATTCGTCAGCCTCGGATTGCAGATTCAAGTCCCCTACCCGCCTCACTATCGAGGGTATTCTGGAGGGATCTGGTGGTGGCCCCGGTAGACCTTCTTCTTCGGATTCTTGCTCTTCCCCTTCCATTCTACATCCTCATTTCTAACCTATCAGACTTCAATCCTTTGCCAGGTTTCTCAGAACCGTCTGGAGTATTCCGCCATTCCTGTAGTATTCGACCTCAACTGGAGTCTCTAGCCTAACGATTGCCGGGAATACTATCTCTGCCCCATCAGCCTTCCTCGCTGAGACCTCGATCTCCGAGAAGGGCTCCAAGTCCCCGGAAGCGGGGATGCTGAAGAATTCGGTTCCGTCTATTCCCAATGATTCAGCGTCATATCCTTGGGCGAAAGCAAGTGGCAGGACTCCCATGCCGACTAGATTTGATCTGTGGATTCTCTCGTACGACTTCGCGATTACTGCTCTGACTCCTAGCAGTAGGGTGCCCTTGGCTGCCCAATCCCTGCTACTCCCAGAGCCATACTGGGAGCCAGCGAGGACTACGAGTTGTGTCGAGTCCGCAATGTACCTCTCGCTAGCCTCGTAGATAGATACCACCTCATCTGTCGGGAAGTGGGTGGTCAAACCACCTTCTGTCCCGGGGGCTGTCTGGTTCCTCATCCTGATGTTTGCGAACGTTCCCCTCACCATGACCTCGTGATTTCCTCTACGGCTTCCAAATGAGTTGAAATCCCTCGGTTGGACGTCCTTACCGACCAGATACTGGCCGGCTGGTCCCGAGCTCGGGAATGCTCCTGCCGGGCTGATGTGATCAGTCGTCACAGAGTCCCCCACCATCACTAGGACCCTTGCATCTTCAATTGGTTCAATCGGAGAAGGCTCTGGTTGAATACCCTGGAAGAATGATGGGAGTCGGACGTAAGTGGATTCTGGATCCCAGGGGAAAAGTTCGCTCGCCTCGCTTGGGATGGCATCCCATCTCGGTTCGCTCAGGACGTCTGAGTAACGGCTAACGAACATCTCAGGCCCAATTGCGGACTCCACAGTGGTTCGAATCTCATCGTCACTAGGCCAGATGTCTGACAGCATCACTGGATTGCCGGAGGGGTCATGCCCGAGAGGGTCTACTGAGAAATCTACGTCCAATGTCCCTGCAAGTGCGTAAGCCACGACCAGAGGGGGGCTAGCAAGATAGTTTGCCTTGATCTTCTGATGAATCCTTCCCTCGAAATTCCGATTCCCAGAGAGTACGCTTCCGACAACTAGGTCAGAATCTTCGATTGCTCCCTCGATCTCTGGATCGAGGGGTCCCGAGTTTCCTATGCAAGTGGTGCACCCGTAACCAACTACGCTGAATCCGAGAGAGTCCAGATGCTCTGAGAGCCCTGAGGCATCGTAGTACTCTGTGACAACTCTGCTACCGGGAGCCAGGCTTGGTTTGACCCATGGTTTGATTGAAAGGCCCCTAGACCGGGCGTTCTTAGCGACCAATCCAGCAGCTATCATCACGCTTGGATTACTGGTATTCGTGCAACTGGTTATGGCGGCGATGACGACGTCTCCATGTTTCAAATCGCAATCTCGGCCCACGATAGGGGATATTGCATCGTTCCTGCTGGGGTCTATGCCATGTCCTTGATGCCCGGTCGGGGCATTCAGACTTGTTCTCCAGTGTGACTTCATCTGGGAAAGTGAGACCCTGTCCTGCGGTCTCTTTGGCCCCGATAGGGAGGGTTCCACGGTCGACAGATCGAGTGAAAGGTTGGATGTGAATCTTGGAGTAGGGGTTGATTCAGTGTAAAGAAGCCCCTGGGAGTCCATGAATCTCTTTACGTCCTCAACGTGACTAGGTTCTCGCCCGGAAAGAAGCATGTAATCGAGAGTGGTTTGGTCGACTGGGAAGAAGCCGCAAGTTGCACCATACTCTGGAGCCATGTTAGCGATTGTCGCTCTATCTGGTAGACTGAGGTTTGACAGTCCCTGTCCGTGGAACTCGACGAACTTCGCCACGCATCCGTGCTCCCTCAGCATCTCGACGATCCGAAGGGTCATGTCTGTGGCCGTTACTCCCGGCTCCAAGGAGCCAGTTAGCTCGAAGCCAACGACTTCAGGCAGCAGCATGTAGATCGGTTGTCCCAGCATGACGGCCTCTGCCTCAATACCTCCAACACCCCATCCAAGTACTCCCAAACCGTTGATCATTGTTGTGTGCGAGTCGGTTCCCACCAGAGAGTCTGGAATCCACAACCCGTCTTCCTCCCTAGCTACCCGGGCAATCCACTCCAGGTTTACCTGGTGGACAATGCCCCTCCCCGGTGGGACTGCGCGGAAGTTGTCTAGACTGAGTTGTCCCCACTTCAGGAACTTGTATCTCTCCGAGTTACGCTCGTATTCGATTTCCAGATTTCGCTCGCGAGCGTCGGGAAAGAGCCCTGATACATCGACTTGGACGGAGTGATCGATTACCAAATCCACCGGAACCTGGGGATTGACCTTGCTTGGATCCCCTCCGAGTTCCATCATTGCATCCCTTAGTGCTGCGATATCGACGATTGCAGGGACTCCCGTGAAGTCTTGTAGGATTACTCGGCTCGGGCTGAATGGTATTTCCTCTGGCTTCATCTCTGGGGACCATGAGGCGATTCTCTTCACATCATCCTCGTTCACAAGGAAACCATCACATTTCCTCAATGCAGATTCTAGGAGAATTCGGATTGAGAATGGTATTTCGCTCAAGTTGCATAGGCCTTTTTCCTCCAGGGAATGCAAATCCATGAAGCGAGCCAACGTACCGTCAGATTTCTCGAACTCAGACTGTGCATCAAATGGATTCTCACCCCCCATTATCTCACCGGGTAATTTCTCCTCGTGAGGAGTACATGAAGTTCACCTAGTGCAGTCGAGTTCGCATCAGGCGATTCTAGCAGAGATTATGCGGACGGGATCGACTGGAGAATCATTCTGAGTCTCAAGATTGCTGATTGCATCAACATGCTCAAGACCTGAAATTACGTATCCGAAGACAGTGTGGCAGCTGCTCGAAGTGCAGTCCTTTCCAGCCTCCCAATCGAGGTGGCTGGCCGAACCATCAGTCGGCACGATGTAGAACTGGCTCCCATCGGTGTTTAGGCCGGCATGTGCTGCTGCAAGGGCGCCAACTGTGTGCTTCAGTCCGTTCTCGTGCTCGAATGGAATCGTATAATCCTCCTTCTGCCTGCAATCGCTTTCTTGTGGGATCGGCTCTCCATTGCAGTATCCGTAGTAATGAGCCGCATAGCCCCCTGATCCCCCCATATTTTCTATGTCCCCTCCTTGGATCATGAAGTTGTCAATTACTCTGTGGAACTCTACGCCATCATACTGGAAGTTCTCTACATGGGTCAGGAAGCTCTCGACGTGCATCGGTGCGTCATCCTGGTACATCTCAACTTGTATCTCTCCGGTTACAGATTGGCCATTGAGGACATACTGTACCTCGAGAGAAACTACAGGGTTACTGCCGTCATCAAGGAAATCAGAAACTAGTTTGATCGAGA
>CAXEIX010000080.1:0-4648 GCA_963996605.1 uncultured Candidatus Poseidoniales archaeon
AGCTCGGGACTTCGGCAAGGCAACGGGGCCCCTGAAGCCGATTGAGGCCCTCATGACGGTGGATCAGAATGAGTGGACTTGGCAGGTCGTCGATAGAGACGTCCTGAACAAGCTCAGCCACCGATTGGTCTTCCAGTCAGATGCAGGAATGAGACGAGAGATTCTGATGACTGAGGGACTTGAGACGGCCATGGGGGCAGCCTCCATGATCGTGGAGTTGGATGGCGGTTGTGTCCTCATTGAGACTCTGGAGCCTTGATTTCCACTCTCGTGGACTTGAAATAGGGATTGCAGGTGCGGTGCTCAGATGGCTAAGGAGAAGAAGGGTAGCGGCATTCAGCAGGCTGCAGGTCTGATTAGGTACTTCGACGAGGAGTCTGAGGACGCCATTCAGATTTCCAAGGGCTCTGTCTACTTCGTTTGCGTAGTCTTCAGCATAGTCGTTTATCTGGCCAATGAGCCAAGTCCGGAAAACAACGTCTGGAAGTGGATGTGGGACACTCTGGGATTCTAGTCTCCTAGAAGCTCTCTCTCCATGCTGCCTATGTCAGAATCAGGATCTGCTCTCACAATTGCGCTGGATGCCCTGCTAAGAGCTCTATCAACGGCAGGTGCATTTTTGTCGGCCAGGGCCTCTCTTGCTCGGTCCAGATCCTCATCGGCAGAATTGAGGTAAACATCGCCCGCTTCATCCACCCCCCTCATTCGGTGTACAGAGTCCTGAAGCCTGCTGATGTCATCGCTCATGCTCTCCCTAGCTAGCGAAATAAGGCTGTCCCAACTGGAGGTGTGCGCAGTCATCAACCCTGATGTTGCCCTCTCGAACGCCTTTACCCGAATAGGTTCCCAAGGGTTTCTGCCCAGGGAGGAAACGATATCCATTGTACATCTGGCTCTGGATGGGAGCGATCCCTCCATGACAATCCGGTTTAGGAAGCACCTCGCGAAAAGACCGAAGCCCCAGTAGTGACTGCTGGAAATTGTCATCTTGACCTCTGCCGTTTCGCAGGATAGTTCCCAGTTCTGCTCGTCGACCCTTGGCATCCGGGTGAATATCGGTGGATCGTGAGTCCCGAGGGATCGCAATGCGGCTCTTGCAACATCGCCCAGATACACCTTGCCGAACGAACCTCTGGAGCCAAACTGGTGCATCACCCCTTCTTCGTCGAAGGCCATTCTTGGATCCGAACTAGCAACCTGAGCGTACAGGACTGAACACTGTGGGTCCACACCGACTGGCTCGGCCGGGACGCCATCCTCTTCTCGCATGAATCCGACAAATAGCACGAATGGTTCAACGTTGCGTGTATGACAATCGCTAAGTCCCTCCCATTCTAGAACAAATGTATGCCACGCCGGAAGTATGGGAAGCTACAGAAGGTCGTAGAGAGGCCGCCATCCGACAATTGCAGCAGGTGCAGGGCGGGGAAGCACTGCCCGATCGAAGGGCATCCTGGTTACCATGAAGGGGCCAATAGGCGGTGGAAGGGGCCAGACTCAGTATCAAAGAGGGCCAACAAAAAGAATCCGTCCAGAAGGTGATATTCAAGACGCACAGCCCCAGCCCGGACCGATGGATAATTCACCAGCACCTGATGATTCGGGTAAGAATCTGGGGCGAATAAAATGCATCGTCGATGTCGGTGATAACTCAATAGAGATCGATCCATACGTTGCTGATTTCTTCTTCGAGGAGATTTTCCTCTCAGGCAGATTTCCAGATTTGACCTGTACAGCACAGGTGATTGGTTTGGGTGGAGAGGAAGCCCCCCTAGTCAACGTAGAAATTATCTCGAAGAGGAGGGGACAGCGATACGATGCACTGAGGATTACCAGTGAGGAGCTCTTCGCGAAGCCAAACAAGTTCTCCATAGTTTTCGGGTTCGACAGTGAGAGGCTCAAGTCTCCAATGCAATTGGAAGCTGATATTGAGGTGAGGAATGCTGGTACTCCGATCATCGCTCGGATCAACTCCGGGCACAGGAGTTCCTTCGATGGCAGTGTGAGTTCGGATCTGTCTGGAGTGAGTGCGCCGGTTCGAATGGAGAGGGGGATGACATTCTGGGACTGGTCTCTGGAAAATGCAATTCTTGAGATAAAGGCAGACGAGGATTGGATGAGTCAGTTCGGGGAAATCGAGGTACTGCACCATGGTGGGAAGGACGGTATTAGGGAATACGTCCAACTAACTTCAGAATTCCAGAAGATCGACTTCAGTGCCATTCGTCCTCTCATGCTCCCAAAGGACGGTTTTCCGCATTCTCCATATCACACATGCGCCTACATCATCCTGAGATTGGGTAGGGACGGGTCGGAGCTCCCCATCGTCAGCCACCTAGTAGATAGCAGGCCATCTAGGAGGGGCTCGTTTGGGAAGATTGCGGATCTTGTAGATCTGGATGGTTGGCCATATTTCCTCTGGAGAGGTATGCACTTCAAAGAGCAGCCTTCAGACCAGAAGTTCCTCATCAAGAAGGGTAGACTGTGGGAGGGCTTCAGATACCTAGACTCGGAGATATCTGATACCATAAAACGAGTTCAACATGAGCGTTACACCAGCATCGTACCGACTCGCGCATGGTTCGCATACAAGGATGAAGAGTTCATTGTCAACTGGTTCCACTTGGACGAGTATGGTTGGAATGTGAACTTCTCGGACTAGATCTTAGTCACTGTGCTCTCGACTTTCTGTTCTACCAATTCGGATGGGGGGATCTGACCATCATCCTCGACTTGAGGCCCTCCTGAAGCTGGCGGTTTCCTCTGAGCCCTGTGATATATCTCTCTGAGCGTCTGGTCCCCTATCTCGAGGTAAACTCTGGTGGTTGCTATGCTCGAATGCCCCAGGAGCCTCTGGATTGTGACCAGATCTGCCCCCCTTTCCAATAGCCCTGTAGCGAACGTGTGCCTAAGTGTGTGTGGACTCAAGCGACTCTTTGGGATGTCAGCAGCATCGGCAAGCCTGTCCATCATTTTCTGAATAGAGCGGGGGTTGATCCTCCTCCCTCTGCTGGAAACGAACACGGCCCTGAGGCCGCCGCCATCGGCATCTCTGAGCCTCCTTTCTCTGATTGGCTCCCATGATTCTAGCACCTCGACAGATGACTGCGTGAACAGGACTGTTCGGTCCTTCTCCCCCTTTCCCCCTATCACTAGTGCAGAGAGGTCATCCTTGTCGATGTCATCGATATCGAGTGCGCAAAGCTCCGAGACCCTCAGACCGGTGTCCAGCATCAGGGTGGATACTGGCATGGCCAATGGATCTTCGGACTCGCTTACTGCTTTCCTGAGCCTTGCCAACTCCCTCCTACCGAGGGTCTTCGGGAGTGAGCGACTCCTCGATGGGCGCTGGATCCAATCTGGGATGGTGTGTCCTAACCACTTCAGAAGATGGGTTAGAGCAGCAATTTTTGCGTTTATCGTGGATGGTTTCAACTCCCCTAGGCTGTTCATCCACGCATCCATCCGACCATTGTTGGGGTCAACGAACGTATGGAAGGGCCTGACTGGTATGGCCGAAGTTTCCTCCCAAACCAAAGTGCCTTCCCCCGGGAGAGAAGTGGTGGAGAATGACCTCGCTGCAACATCGTATGCCCTGATGGTGTGGGAGCTCTTCTTCTCAGAGCGCAGTTGCTGGATCCAGCAATCGTGCCACTTCAGCTCCCCTAGTCTGTTCAACCTAGATGGGAGCGAGTGTTCTAGGCCGATATCATCGGAGTCGAACCTCCGGCCAAACCTCCCACTAAGCGGGTTTTCAATCTCTTTCCGGTCCCCTTCTCCAGTCAACCCATCTCGCCTCCAGCCGCGAACGGCCTGTGCATCCCTGTCCCGTAGGACGTAGGCAACGAGGCGTATCGAGACTTGAATGCTTCTCCGTGCCACGAGTGCTTGGAGCGAGTTAGCAGGCAGGCATTTCTTCGCCGAGTGCTCAGTAAGCCCGCTCAGACTGCCCTTCGTTGGGGCCACGGTTCTCCTCAGAATCACTAGATTCCACCAAGACGTCCTCATACAGTTTGTTGATTCTAATCGCAACCTTCTCTGCTACGTTGATCTTGGTCGCTCCCTCAATGCCTTCGAGTCCGGGGCTGGAGTTGACCTCCAGGACCAGGGGTCCTCGCTCGGACTCCAGCATGTCGACACCGGCCAACTCAAGTCCCAGTATTTCAGTTGAGCGAATCGCAATCTCACTCTGCTCCTCGGTCAGCTCTACACTGCTAACGGAGCCCCCGAGATGGAAGTTGGAACGGAACTCGCTGCCATGGGCTTTCCTACGCATCGAAGCTACTACTTCTCCTCCAACGACAAGGGCACGGATGTCGCTGCCATGGGATTCCTTGACGTATTCCTGGACTAATGGCCTCATCCCCCTCTCAAGCATCTGGAATACTAGTTGACGTGCCTGCTGAGCGGAGTTGAGCAAGAAGACCCCGGATCCATGTGTGCCCTCCGTGGACTTGACCACGCAAGGAGCCCCCCCGACTCGTCTAACAGCACGATCTGTGTCTTCCCAGGCTCCGACGTGAGCAGTGATTGGGACTGGTACTCGAGCCTCGGCCATCATTTGGCATGCAACAAGCTTGTCCCTACTACTGAGAATGCCCTGGCTCGTATTTAGTACGATGACTCCAGATTGCTCAAATTGCCTGAC
>CAXEIX010000081.1:0-4618 GCA_963996605.1 uncultured Candidatus Poseidoniales archaeon
GCGGCGAGTCCGTTTCCTTGGATTGAAAATGACCACTGTACGGAAGAGCCCATTGGGACTGTAACCTCACCAAGACCGCCTTGGATGGTCCAGCCACCTGGGAGTGATCTCTCTATCGGCGACATGACGACCTCCCTGTTCCCTTGGTTGGAAATCTGGATGGTTATCTCATGTAGTGAGTCTGCTGGGACCCCTCCCTCGCTTCCCCCAGAACTGGGTGTTAACTCGATTGAGTCACTTGGTTGTATTACCATGGGGATCTGGTATGACCAGGTCTCCGAACTGACTCTTGATTTCACCATAATCTGGGAATAGAATGTGGAGCCGGCTGTGAGAAGTACGCCCGGCGGAGTGATCATTATTCCAGCAGTTATTGAACCGCCTTTGGACAGAGTGCCAGTCGAACCCTGGCGCGAACCCTGGAAAGGACCTAGTTCCAGCAGGCCAACGTCCCATCCTGCGGGTGATGACATTTCTACGTCATAGGTTTGAGCACCGTTGCCGAGATTGTGGATCTCAACGGATGTGTTTGTCACCTCGTGGGAATCGACTTGTATCTCAGTGGAAGGCAGAGTTACTTGTGGTTGGGCCAGCACGGGAACGTCGAAGAAAATCTCCAACTGCGATTCGACGTCGAAGTCCTCGTCTGTTGCGGTGATAATCATGGAATAAGTCCCGGGATCGGGAGGGGATGGATGGACTAGGGTGAGGTTCACCGTGGTTGACTCGGTAGGCCCCAACTCCACATAGATCTGGTCGAAGCTCTTGTACCAGTCGAACTCGACCCCGTCAAGCTGCCTGACAGGTTTTGTCACCTCTATGCTTGCGTTTGTGTCGAAGAGCGCAAGATTGGTCATCGATATCTCCCATCTCGTGGTCGTATCCGTGGCGTCCTGTAGCGTCTTCCATGGCGAATCTGTGGTGGCTTGGATTCCAGGTGCACTGACAACTATAGGGATGACAAGCAGGTTGTTGTCCTCGTAGAGTTCTTCCAGTTGGCCTCCTGGATCCACCTCGATCCTTATTTCTGAGTCGCCCTTATCTGACGATTCGGGAGTCCAGTCCCATTCCAACCTCACTTCTTCTCCAGGTGACATCCCCAATGACTTCGTCTCAAGCGGGTCCCCATTGACGTGTGCGGAAACGAATACCTCTGCGAAGGAGCCGGATCCCTGATTTACCACTGAGACTGAGAAGCTAGTAGGTTCGCCAACCTGGGGGATGGGGGTGGAAATCTCAAAGGATCCAGGGGGTATGGATGGGTCAGGAGTCAGGTCGTTCACGTTGACCCCTCTGACGGCTATTGCGAATGGCTGGTAGGTCCTGCTTCCCCCGTGTGAGAAGTCCTTGACCTTGACGTTCCATATGCCGGTGGTTGCAGAGTCTATCAGGACGACCTCGACGTTGTTCTTGTCGTCTTTCTCCCCGGCCGTTGTGGAACGGCCATTTGCGAAGTCGTTGCCGAGGTATGTGACGGTCCCATCGGGCGAGGTGACCTCCAGGTTCAGATCGTTCCTGAGCTGAGTGCTCGAGAATGTAGATCCTGGGTAGTCCGACCATGCCAAGACAACCTTTAGCGGCTCGCCGGAACGAGTTACATCGAAGTTGTATGAGGCCTCTTGCCCGCTAGAAAGCCTCGAACGGTCATCGACGAAGATTCCTACATCACTTTCTGGGAGGAGCGTGTTAACCAGGTTGATCCTCCCCCATCCCTCGTCGTTGTTTGGGATGTCTCTTGTTCCCATGTCCTCCGCACCTAGGATTAGCATCGCCTTGACCAGTGCACCCTGGGGCTCGGGCCTCTCGGCAATCTCGATGAGGTATTCTCTGACCAAGGCAGATGCGCCTGCTGCTGCTGGGGTGGCCATCGATGTGCCACTGTACTCGACATACCAGTCATCGTTGAGGTTGTCGGGTGCCTCGGATGCTTCCTGGGCCTTGCAGGACCTAACGTAGTCCCCAGCCGCGACTATGTCTGGCTTGATCCTCCCGTCATCGGTCGGGCCCCTGCTGCTCCAATAGTACATCTCATCGGCGGCATCGCTGGAGTATCTGTTTACATGAGCGCCTACGGTGATGACGTTCTTCGCGGTTCCTGGAGGAGAGACCCCATCGTCTCTCTCGTTTCCAGCAGCGAATAGGACGGTCATACCGTCGTAGGACCAGTATTGGTCCCAAGTCGAGGTGCGGTCGTCAGCATCCTCCGATTGCGTTGAGTAGTCCCCTCCTGCGTTCCAGCTTCCCCAGCTGTTTGTGTGGATTCGAGCTCCACCTGAGCTGTATGCCGAGTTCAGGAGAGAGTATACCCCCGGGCCGGACAGGGCGCCGGAGTCATCATCCTCCATTGCCTGCAAGTAGAGTTCGGCTTGGGGTGCTATGCCCTCGTAAGATGCGGTTCGGCTACCTGATCCCAAGACCGTGCAGGCCACGTGCGTCCCATGCCCGTCATTCGTGTCGGCAGTTGAACCATCGTTCGCAACGTCGATCCTCTGAACTATCCTTGAACCGAAGTCACCGTGGTCGTGGTCGATACCGGTGTCTGCAACCGCAACCCTCTGGCCGCTTCCATTCAGACCGGTGAAGAAGAAGCCCTCCACGGAGTTTGCTTCCATGTGTGAGCGAGCCAGGTTGTTCCAGATCGATAGTTCGGGGACTGGGGAGATGAAGGCTACTTCTGGATTCATTGCCAGGGATATTACGGAATTTGGATGGATGTTTCCGAAGTGGATACCAACCGAAGGCGACCACTCGGAGTCCAGATGATTCAGGGAGGTTCTTGCTACCGAACCAGAGAGCCCGACACCCGGAGAGTCGAGCCTGATCAAATCTGAATCCTTCCATCCGATTACTTCGACCTCTGTGATTTCCTGCTCATGCCAGAGACTATCGTCCACGGTTAGTGCGAGAGGGACTGGATGGCTGGCTGCAACGAATGGTAGGCCGGATACCGATTCCAGTTCTTCATTCGTACCCTGAAGGAGGAACCCAGACGGGGGTATTGTGGTCCTTACAGCTACATTTGCGGCTTCAAGGATACCTACTCTTGCCTCCCATAGTCCTGTATCGGGGGAAATCAGCACCATCATCAGATCCGGTCTATCGGCCATCATCGAAGTCGGGATGTCAGAGTCTAGAAGTAAACCAGAAGTTGTGAATGCGCCTATCGAAGAGTCTGCCCAGAGGCCTCGGTGTCCCTCTTCTCCTTGTGAGATGAATGGTGTGCCTAGATCTCTGACACTATTCGGGTCAGGTGAAATCTCAATCCTACTTACATCTGTGGACAGTTCGTCAGGAGCTTCGTCCGTAGTGGATGCCCCCTGATTTGGAAGGCTGAGCGTCGATGAGAGGAGGAAGATGAGTATGAAAGCAGATATCTGTTTCTCCATCGGTCAAATCCCCTTTTTCCCTCTCTTTGATACTATGGGTCACTCGTGAATCCAGAAGCATGTTGGTTTAGAAAATCTCGAAAGGCGTCTGGTCTACGAAAGACTCCCTTGTCCATTCTCCGACCGGGTGGGTCCAGACGTGGAGTTCTCGCTGTCCGTCGTAGTCGAAGTACTCCAGTGTTATCTCGATGAAGTATTGCTCCCACACGGACTGGCCGAGCACCACTAGCTCTAGGTCGTCCGCTGGAGTATTGGATATCGAGCTATGGGCTGTCAATCTGGAGAGATAGAAGTCGTGCCTATCTATCTCCGACTGCTCTGAGTCTAGGAATCTGATTGTAAGGCTGACATCCTCAATAGCTCTGCTTCCCTTGTTGTCGAGCTCAACGAGGACTACATGGCCCGACCCGGCCTGCATGTATACGACTTCAACGTCAACGTTCTCATATGGGACCACCCAGATGATTGTGAATATCGAGGCCAATCCGATCAATAGGGCCATTATCGAAGCGAAGACTACTCGCTTGGGGGTTATGGAGTAGGTGACGTCCTCTAGCCTCTCCAGAATATCATGGGCGACATCCTCGTCCGCTTCGGATGCCTGTCCTAGAATACCACCGGGTTCCTTCATTGCATCCCCCGTATTGTTGCTATGGCAGTTAGTATCCCCGAGGATACAGGCTCTGGGGCCATCCAGTGGCTAGTTGATCCTGAGAATCCGGGAATCATGTTCAGCAAGGAGAGGTCGGATGCGAAGCCATTGACGCCCAATGTAGTACCCGATGGAATCCCCCCCGTCACTTGGGCGTCAAGCATGACTCCCCTGAGGTCGATATCGATGCCATTGACCTCAGCGGTAGCCCTGGCTGAGATGATTATCCTACCGCCTTGGACGTCGGAAACCTCAATCAATTGGTAGCCTGGAATCATCACAGTCACTCTTCCGAACTCATGAATCTCGATGTTAGCGCTCTTGAGATTCTCACCAAGGGCCTCCATCTGATCGAGGACTACTGGAGGTAGAGTGGGGATGTCGTTCGCCCGGAAGTACAGTCTATCGACGCCATCCCCGCTCGATCTAATGTTCAACCCAAATGATTTGGTTGGCTTTATCGACAGTCTGTCTGCGAGGCCCTCTGCCATCAGGACGATATCGCCCTTGCTGTTTATCGCCCTGCCCTGGGCTTCGATGTAGAGGGACATTCCCTCGCTGGATGCTGAGAAGTCAAGGA
>CAXEIX010000082.1:0-4559 GCA_963996605.1 uncultured Candidatus Poseidoniales archaeon
GCACTTCTGGTGCTGCCTGGGCTGCTAGCAGCGGAGGTCAGGACCAATGGGGACGGAGCAAACTAGGGGATTTCGACTAGATTTTCCATCTCCAGATTCTGCTCTCTCGCCAGAAGAAGCATGGCGACCTCCAGGGAAACCGGGCCCAGCGCCCTCCTCTTCCTCTGCGCCCTACGGATTACCTCCCTCTTGTCCAATCCCGACATTGAAGCTATCATGGAGGCCAACTTACTATCCGTATTCTCCTCCGAATGAGGAATATCTTCGGGGGCCGCGGGGACTGTTTCTTCCGATTTTCTAGTCGTCTTTTCTGATTGTCCGGGAGGAGGTTCAGGGATCACGTCGATTCTGGACAAGAATGGCCTCCACCCGAGTTCCGGAGTGTGTTGGAGGGGGGTGAAGCACGGGAATAGGGAATCCGACTCACCGACCAGCCACCCAGACTGATGCAGCCTCAGCACCAGGGATTGGGCCACCTCTGGGGAGAACCATTGCATCTCCAATGACCACATGCGAGATAGGTCCCTCGAGGAAACACCCCTCTCGCCCCCTCCGCTGAAAGAAGAGTGGAGTAACTTGGAAATCTCGATTTCTACGTCTGAAGACATGTTTCGGGCCCCGCTAGTGGCATGTGTGCTTCATGATTGCCCCGAACAATTTCGCGCTTGGTTGAAGTGTGGTGCCTCTATCCGCGTGCGGTTTTCTATGCCCAGGGAGTACATTGCACGCGACCCGAGGACGGGGAAAAGAATCGGAGTTGCCAAAAAGGGAGGAAAGAAAACAACCGGTTTTGCTGCCCTTTCCCCCGACAGTGGACCTTGGCAGTGGCTGGAGATCCCAGAAATACTCCCCCTTGCAACCGGTGAGTCTGACAAGGTGGAGCTCCTAATGGACGGAAAAAGATGGAGGCTGGGCAGAATTGACGCAATTAAGGCCCTTAGCAAAGTTGGGGAGAGGGATGCTGAGAGGGCTTACGAAACCCTAGTTGACGCCCTTGAAGATAACTTCCCGGATGTGAGGATTGCCGCCTTGAAGGCACTCCCCTCGTTCGCACTCAGAAGGCAGGGCATCCTGCTCCACTGCCTTTCTGACAGGTTGCTTGACGATGAGGAACCAGTCAGGGAGGAGGCAATGAAATGCCTGAAGAAGATAGCCCCGCTTTTTCCCTCAGGATGCGAGGAGATCATTCGAAGGGAGTTACGGGACGAGAGAAAGAGTCATCGCGATAATGCATTCGGGACACTCAATCTTACTGCGAGAGAGTGGCCAGAGGTGGGTTGCCTGCACCTAGACGAGATAATCAGGGAGGATGACGTAGATCTCAGAATCAGAGGCTCAATGATCCTCAGAGCGATTGCATCAAAGGGAGGCGCCGAGGCATGGGACCTGATCACATGGTCGCTCCAGGACGAAGAAGTCAGGGTCCGGAGGAATGCGGCCAAGACATTGACTATCCTTGCCGATGTCGAACCCAGAGTTGCCGTTATCCTGGTCGAGTCGAGCCTAGGAGAGAATGACAGGAGCATCAGAAACTCCGTCATCAAGGCACTTAAGAAGCTCGACATCCAGAGCCCCAGAGTCGTTCAGATGATACTGAAGGGCGCATCGGATGATGACTTGGAAATGAGGAGGGCCTGCGTCAGTCAGATTTCCATCATACTATCTGGCCAAGAGCTACGAGAGGCTGCGGGGGAACTCCTGAAGAAGGAGAAGGACCCTAGCCTCAGAAAGAAGCTCCAGTCCCTTTCTTTGGACCCTGACTTCGAAGGCTCCGAGGCGGAGAAGAACCGCAAGCTCGCGCCTGCTGAATATGTGCCCAAGGAGGATGAAGATATGCCCCCTACCAATCTCCTACCCATGGGTGAGGATGATAAACGCCAGTCAGGTCGGCCGGCCAGCGAGGAAAGCAGATGACTGACGAATTCGACGATAAGTTGGCTCGATTCGAGAAACTGTGGGACGGAGTCACCCCCAAGGGAGTGAATCGTACCAAGGCTCTGAAGTTCCGGCAGTACATGAGGAATCATGTCCTCCAGAAGTTCCACAAGCGCCGAAAGGACCAGTGGGCCAATGCAGACAAGGGCCACTACAACCACGGCTTCTCGAGCAAAGACCAGTTCCTGACAAAGGATAATTGCAGGAAGTACTGGATGGGCGAGCTACAGAAGGACATCAGAGAAGCTGAGACCTGGTCCTGAGGCCTAAAGATGCCCCCGATTACATTCAACGACTGGGATCTAGAGAGCAATATCTCTGATGCCATCAAAGGCATGGGCTGGGAAGAGCCGACCCAGATACAAACCGAGTCGATTCCAGTTGCCCGCAGAGGCAAGGACGTAGTGGGACAAGCCCGGACTGGTTCCGGCAAAACTGCTGCTTTCGGCATCCCCATTATCGAGTCGTGCAAGCCAGATGGCTCCTTGCAGTCCCTCGTGCTCTGCCCCACAAGGGAGCTAGCGGTACAGGTAGCAGAGGAGATGTCCAATCTCCAGGGGAAGAAGAGCCTGAAGATTGAGACGGTATACGGCGGGACAGACTTGGAGAAGCAGGCAAAGCTGCTCGACAAGGGGGTCGACGTCATAGTAGGGACCCCAGGAAGGGTCATCGACATGAGCAAGAGGGGCCATATCGACCTCCCGGCTATCGAAATATTCTGCCTCGATGAGGCGGATAGGATGCTAGACATGGGATTCTTCCCGGACGTCCTGTGGATCGTGGAGAAGATGGTCGGAAGAAGGCAGACACTTCTATTCAGCGCCACATTCCCCCAAGAGGTCCTTGATGCCACGGAGGAATTCACCAACGACCCCGTCCACGTGATGAGCGAGGACCTCGAGGTCGAAGTACCTGAGATCGACCAATTCGCGATAAAGGTCGGCCGCCTCAACAAGATGTGGGCCCTCGGGAGAATCGTTGCGAACATGTCCGAGGGGGACCAGATGCTCATCTTCACCAACACGAAGAGGATGGTCGACATGCTGGATGAGAGGCTGGACAGGCAGGGAGTCGACTCAGCGGCCCTACACGGGGACATGCCGCAGAACAAGAGAGAGAGGATACTAGACGGTTTCCGCGACGGGAAGAAGAGAATCCTAGTGGCCACCGATGTTGCTGCTAGGGGGCTGGACGTCGATGGCATCACGCACGTGGTGAACTACGACCTCCCCGATGAGACGGAGTCCTACGTACACAGAATCGGACGCACCGGCAGAATGGGCAGGAGCGGTCAGGCCTGGAGCTTCGTCGGGGGGTCGGAACTGTCCCAACTCGACAAGATCGCAAACACTTGGGGGATGACGATCCCAATGGTGGAAGCACCAGAACTACCTGACGGATCCAAGGAGATGGCCAGGCAGAAGGAAGACTGGGACGAGCTCTCAGACTGCTTCGGAATGGTCACCGTGAGGGTGTCACTAGGAAGCGGTGATGCCAGCAAGCTCGCACTGGCTGACTGGATTGTCAACCAGGCAAGAGTCCCAGAGGTGGCCATAGGGGAAATCTCGATGGGGGATGCGGAGTCCACAGTAGAGGTGCACGTGAAGAAAGCCTCGTACGTGATCGACGTGCTAAAATCCAGAGATTTCGAAGGGAGAAGCCTCCGGCCAGCGATAGTAAACTAAGCGAGTATCGCTAGGAAAGTTTCGAATCATCGGGAGGGACCTTCCGCATCCTAAATATATCCGGACTAGCAAGACCCTACATGGCTGACGGCAAGGGGACCAACGCGGCCAAAGATAAGCAGGCAGCAGAAGCCGCGAAGAAGAAGGCAGAGGCGGAGAAGAAGGCAGCAGAAGCCGCGAAGAAGAAGGCAGAGGCGGAGAAGAAGAGGCTGCAAGAACAGAAGAAGTCAGCAGACGCGGCTGCCAAGGAAAAGGCAGCTGCCGAAAAGGAGCTGGAGAGCGCTAAGAAAGCCAGAGAGAAGGCCGAACAGGAGCTCAAGAAGACAACAGAATCAATCAGGGACGCGTCCCAGAAGATCAGCGAACTGAAGAAGGCAAAATCTGCCAACGAGAAGGACCTCAGGAACCAGGATTCTGCCAGGAAGAGGGCAGAAAGCGACCTCGCCCGGAAGAAGAAGTCAAGCGGCGCGGAGGCTAAGCAACTGGAGAACCTAGAAAGGCAGGTGAAGTCAGTCAAAGCGAAGCTCGAGGATTCCAAGAAGGCAGCATCGGAAGCGAAGAGCCGCTTGGAAAAGGAGACGGGCAAGTCGAGGGAAGACTCGAAGAAGATCGGTGAACAGTCCAAAGAGCTGTCCACACTCCAAAGCGACCTCAAGAAGTCGGAGGGGGAGCAAAGGAAGGCCGAAGGAGACCTGGCTGCCGAGTCGAAGAAGGGAGCGTCCCAGAAGGCCAAGCTGCAGCAGATTTCAGACTCAGTAAGGAGCCTGAAGCGCAAGATCTCGGACTTGGCGAAGACGGTCAAGGAGACAAGGGCGAGGACCGAGGACGAGGCTAAGGTGCTGAAGGACTTCGAAGGCAGGCTCGCCGAGGAGACCAAGGCAAAGGCAGATGCGGAGAAGAAGCTCGAGAGGGCCAAGAAGGCAACCGACTCAGCGATCT